>NZTS01000031.1 GCA_002697105.1 Methanobacteriota archaeon
TGCTGCATTGATTGAAAGAATAAACAAAGGAGTTACAAAAGTAGCCAGTCTTGAGAGAGTTCCACCTGATTTAGAAGAAATTCTACGTACTGCTACAGGAATTTCAGCAGGAATTAATCTTCAGGAGGAAGAATGATGGCGAGTTCTTTTGTTTTCATTCGACTTTTAGTTCATGATCTTAAATCAAAGATGATCTCACCTAGAATGGTCATACTATACCCCTTGCTAGTCCTTTTCATTCTAGGTTCAGTTTGGGGTTTTGCTGATCCTAATGCTAGTCTCCCGGGGTCCATTTCAGTTGAAGGCGCTTCAACTGTAATGTTTCTATCAAGTCTCTTTGTTCTCCTTTCTGCGACCTTAGGAGTTGTTCTGGTTGGATTTGATTCGATAAGTAAACCAAGACTAACCGGTGAACTAACAATCGAACTTGCTCAACCAATCAGTCGTACTTTACTCGGGATTAACCACCTTTTCGGAGTATGGCTAAGTGTAGCAATTCCTGTTGGAGTTCTTCAATTCTCATCATTATGGATAATTGAGCATCAAATGGGAATATTCCCCTCACTAAGTGATTCATTCACTTGGATAGGAATTACAGCACTTCTTCTCCTCTGGTACGCTTCGCTTCAGATGATTGCATCATCAATGGCACAAGATTTGGGTTCATCTGTTACCTTTGGAGTTGCTACTTGGATGCTTTTCACATTGATGTGGCTTCTGGTAACTGTTGTTATTGCAACAATTCTTGGAGTAGATGCCACAAATACCGCAGATCCGACGTTTGTTCGTTTCCAAGAACATGCTGACCTTTTCTCTCCTAACGGGGTATACCAACTTGTTCTACAAAATAGACTGCCTTCGGTTTCACAGCCTACTGTTTGGGATGGATGGATAAACCTAGCAGTAATAGGGTGGACTGTAATACCAGCAGCATTCTATCTTCGACGGTTTCGCAAATTGAAACCATGAATAAAATCACAATTTTATCTCACAGACCATGAAATGGTATTTTACCCTCCATGTGACTCGCAGAGACGGAATTGCCATGTTGAAGACCAAACACTTGCTGACAATTTTAATGATTTTTGCACTTTTAGGAGCCAATCCAAGTGCTGCATTAACAGCCGAAGACAACACACAAAACACCCAAGCAAGACAAACAGATCTGGTTGCAGATGCTTGTGAAGGAATAACTTTCGAAGATATGTTTGAATATTCATATGCCAAGTTTGAGGTAGATATCGATCCAAGTTATGAAACCGCTTTTGTAAAGGCAGAAGCATACATCAATGGAACATTATCCGATACAGTTCGAACAGATCTGGATGATTTGATTGGAGAAACTGGAGCACCTGGTGGAGGAAACGGATATCTTTCTTCGCAAGAGCGAGATGCAATAGAAGAGATAGCAAAGGATTGTATCGTTGTTACAAACCCGAGATTTGGATTCAGAACAGGGTTGCCTCACAGAGGTGGAGATGGAGTTGATTGGAAGAATGCTAGTTGGGTTAAGGATGACAATAATCCCATGCAATTAGAATATTGGAATTTGTTTCCATCTAATCATCCTGAAAATAGAACTTGCCCCCCGGGTTCGGCAATGAATCCCACAGCTGATTGTTATGAGATTCCTACAACGGTTGCGGATCCAAATGGACAGAGAGATTGTGATACTAGTGGAATGACCGGTCCTGACGAATGTCGAATTATTGTATGGTTGAATGGAACAATGACTTGGTCAGCAGATCTAACTGCCGCTGATTCCTTCACTATTGCAATGAATACAACAAATATGACTAATGCAGAATTGGAGATGACATTCCCGTCTAAAAATTCTAANGATGGAGATCCGNTAAGGCTAGCNATGTTTGAAGAATGTGACGGAAGAAATGTGTTAGAAGGAGTTGCAAATCAGGGAGATACTCCGCCTGTGGGAGGTTGTCAGAATGATGGTACAATCACCAATGAACCAACATCAAACTCGGATGGAAGTCTCACAGTATTTGTTCATACCACATATGATCTGACCCAATGGCCTAACGGACAAGATATGTTTGGTGACTTCACAAACCAACCACCACCTCCAAACGACCCGCCNCAGTGGACTGATGATGCTCCAGCCGACTCTAGTCACATTTCTGTGCCCAGTGCGGCGAATACAGAATTNATGTCAGTTGTCGATCAAGGACNATGGTTAACAGATGAAGCGGGTTTTTCTGCAATTGATTTACAATGTTCATCTTCAACTTGGCCAATTAGTGAAGATGCTAATGGATCGTGGTGGGTAACAACTCAAGAAAGTGGACAAGGAACTGTATCATGTACTCCTTTCGATGAAGACGACAATGGAACTGTTAGAGCTGGTGAGACTAGAACATTTAATCTCCTAGTTCCATTTACCATGGCAACTAATTCTGAAATTACTTCCCCTCATTTGTTTACCTTGACTCCTAGTTCATCATCNCCTNCTATGGATGTTACAGTTACGTTATTCCAAGANAATGCAATAGCTACAGGTACCGGTTCTCTGTCGGGGAGTGTAACAGATATCTCAGTAGATACTGGTTCATTGAGTCCAGGGGATATTCATGTTCGAGTAATGGCAACTGCTAGCGGTATGACCGACTTTGTCCATACCTATGATATCGTACTAACTAAGGATTCATTGCCCCCTACAATTACTGTCTCGTCTGCTGAATGGGATGGTAGCCAATGGCAAGTAAGTGGTACCTTTAGCGATCCAGATGGGGAAGATGTGACATTTACCATCGAGATTGATGGACAGAATGGCGGTCAAATCACTACTAGCGGTAATATGTGGTCGAGTGAATCAATTAATTTCGAAATTTGGGGTGAAGGAGTATTTACTGTAACGGTAAATGCTTGTGATGCCTCAAATGAATGTACAACAATCACTGAAACTGTAGATACCTCATTCTTATTCAATGACCAGACAATTACNCCACCCGCTATCGTTCCATCAGAAACAACGGAATCTGAAGGTCTTCCTGCTCCTGGAATTGCCTTTACTGTGCTATCTATCATCGGAGCGCTCATGTATACAAAGCGTCGCGAGTGAAACATGTCTTTTGAGGNCACAGTAGTTCGTGTGAGTCACGAAGGGTCTGTTCTGGCCACATTTGATGGAGCAGTCCCCCAGTTAGGTCAAAGAGTAAAGGACGGTAAGGGAGAAACCATTGGAAGGATTGATAGTGTAATAGGACCAATATCAAATCCATTAACAAATATAGTAATTCTAGACCCTCATTTGGACCCAGATACTTTGATTGGAACTACTCTAGTTTTTGCCCCCAGAGGGAGAAGAGAATCGAGAAACCAAGACAGAAGACGAAATTCAAACAGAGATAAACAAGATTGGATTTGTCAATCTTGTAACAATAGTAATTTTGCATTTCGAACTGAATGTAATAGGTGTGGAAAAANAAGAACCGATAGAAGAGATGGCGGTAATCGAAGAAGTCGAGATGGAGACCGTGGAAATCAACGATTTCAAAGAGATAGTCGGAGAGACCGCGGTAATCGAAGAAGTCGAGATGGAGACCGTGGAAGTCAACGATTTCGGAGAGATGATCGAAGGACAGGAGATAGAGAATTTAGAAGAAATAGATCCCAAGATCAAAGTAGAGATGGAGATTGGACTTGCAAAGGTTGTGGAAATAATAACTTCTCATTCAGAACTGAATGTAATAGGTGTGGAAAAGCGAAAAGCGGTGGTAATTCTGGCCCTAGAAGGGAAAGAAGTGATAGCCGAAGATCGGACAATAGATCCCAACGAAGGTCAAGCAATAATGGAGAACGACGTCAAAATCCAGGGAGTAGATTCAATCGTTCGAATAACCGAGGAAATTCTAGAGGTAGTCGTGGCTCGAACAACTTTAGAGATAGAAATAGACGTTGATTGACAAATAAAGTGATGAATCGAATGCCCCCCCCACCAAGAGGGGAACAGTAAATGTCCAGTAGAAAATCCGCAGACGATCTCTGGCTTGATGCCATGGAAGCACGTCAAACTGGAGATGTACTTACTTTCAATCTACTTAGACAGAAAACTCTGGAAGAAGATCCTGAATTTCCTGATGCTTTAATGTCAGAAGTTCGAGAATTATTTAGTGAGACTGGACCTAGGGGGGATAAGCCATCAAAAATGAGTCTAAAGGATGCAGCTATAGGATTGACAAAATGTCGAACTGTAGTAGAAGTAGAACCCGAAAGAGATGAAGCATGGGCCATTGGAGGTCGATTACTAGTTGACGAATTAGGAATGTTCGAAGAAGCATTGAATTGGTGGGATCAACGAAGAAGAATAGAACCTTTAGAAGTAATTCCCTTGGTTGAACAAGTGGCAATTTTGACAGAATTTGGAGAATATGCTGAAGCCGCAGATAGAATTGATCAGATTTTCGGAGAAGGGATGGACTCACCTGACCCCAGGAGTATGATGAGACTTCGGACTCTAAGTGAACAAATCAAACGTGCAGCATCAAAAAATGATGATTTCTTCCGTCCACAGGATCCAGATAATGATGGATGGATTAGGATTAAGGCATTTAGTGGTAGAAAGCCAACAACTGAAACATATTGGCTATTTTTCTTCGTGATGCCATTGATTTGGATAGAAGCAATTCTAATCAATCGAGTAATTCCTCCTACTGGAATTTCAACAATGATTCTTGGATTCATGATTATTTTTGCTTCATTCATGATTGGTAGTAGGTGGGTCAAAACCCATGTACATCGATTAAACCGGCCCGCTCACGAATTAACCAGAGCAATTAATTCTGAATTGACTAGTGGATTAGTTTGTATTCCAGAAAATATGCGAGAGTCTAAACTTTATTCTACACTAAGAGATAGGAGGGCAATCGCTGCAATGAGTAGACATGACAAAGTGGTGGAGAATGCAGAAAAAATGGGTCGTAAATGGAAAATAACACTGCCAGAATGGTATGTTTATTCTGGAAATGAAGAAGAATAATCACGTTCCGACAGTGTAGTCGCTGTGATATTCTATCTGTTCATCAGTAAGAGAATCTATTTCAAAACCCATGGTTTCTAATTTCGTCTTCGCAAGACCTTGATCTTGTTCTAGAGTAATATCGTGAACAATNGGATCAAGAGATTTACCTTCTTTAGCAAGCCTACATAGTGCAAGATATTGATTTGCGAAACTCATNTCCATAACCTCAGAAGGATGACCCTCTGCAGCTGCTAGATTTACTAAACGNCCNCTGGCAAGCAAGAAAATCTTACGACCATCTGATAGAGTAAATTCTTCATTATCTGTCCTAATTATTCGAACAGATGAAGAGGATGCTTCTAAATCTTCNATATTTATTTCACAATCATAATGNCCGGTATTACAGACAATTGCTCCATCTTTCATAGAATTGAAATGACGNCCGACAATTACGTCAGCCATACCAGTTGCGGTGCAGAATATATCTCCCACGGATGCTGCTTCATCCATCTTCATTACTTGGAATCCATCCATTATTGCTCTTAATGCAGGCAAAGGATCAACTTCAGTGACGATTACATTTGCACCCATTCCTTTTGCTCTCATTGCTAAACCTCTACCACAATGACCGTAGCCAGATACAACGAATGTCTTACCTGCAATTAGAACAGACGTAGCACGGATTATTCCGTCCAAAGTCGATTGTCCAGTTCCGTAGACATTGTCAAAATCCCACTTNGTGATAGCATCATTGACAGCAATAACAGGGTATCGCAAATCTCCAGCTTCTCCCATAGCACGTAATCGATGAACCCCCGTTGTTGTTTCTTCCGTACCTCCGATTACTCCGTCAGCATAATCAGACATTTCGCCATGAACTCTAACAATCAAATCTGCACCATCATCAAGAGTAAGCGTTGGATTTGCTTCGATTGTTCTATCAATACACCAATAAAAGTCTTCGACAGATTGCCCATGCCAAGCATAGATAGAATATCCTTCTCTTGCAAGCCAAGCTGCAACATCATCCTGAGTAGATAATGGATTACAACCACTCCATGATACCTTAGCACCAGCAGCCTCTATTGTCTCGATTAATACAGCTGTTTCTTTTGTCACATGTAGACAACCAGCAACTACCATACCTTTGAGAGGTTTATTTTTCTCTGCTTCTGCTTTCAAACGAGCTAGTACAGGCATTCTTGCTCTTGCCCAATCTACTCTTCTTTCACCAGCATCAGCCAGGCTAATATCGGCCACCTTGTATGAGTTGCTCTCATCCATGTTTGTCCGTGAATCAAGTCACATATCATACCTTGGTTATGGGCTCAGCCTAACGGCTGAGCAGGAGTAAACCAAGTTTACTTTCGCTATTGTTGGAAATGTGAGGCATACTGCTCGGCGTAAGCCCTGGCCGTCTCTTCAGGATAGCCTTGAGCAATTAATTGCTGGACATATGCTTCCTTCGGATCCATAGTTTCAACACCACCGAATACTGCTTGTTCTCCACCAGATACTGTACTGTCGCCACCGCGACCTCGCATCAAGAACAATGTAACCCCAACAACTGCCACCAATCCAAATATCAATCCTGCAACAATCAACAATAGACTACTACTTGAGTCAGCTTCAGTTCCCTCGGAATCGACAACAGTACCGCCACCGTCTCCAGTATCCTCTTCGATAGGAATCAGATTAATCTGAATCTGTTGATAAATTGCAACACCATCGCTGCCCTCTTGTATCTTGATGTAGACTGTTTGAGTCACACCTTCTCCAACCTTATACAGGTCATCAATTCCTAGGGCAAGAGTAAATCCATCTTCATTACCCAAACCAGATGTTGAATTAAATTTCATATCGCTCTTTCTTGAGAATTGTTGAGTTGGAGTTAGATTCAAGTCACTGCCTGAAAGGGCAACTTGAATCATCAGGTCATTATCTTCTACTCCACTATTCACAGTTCCATTTATCCATACTAATGGGCCCTGCTGGGAATCTCCTTCTTCTGGGGTTAAGATACTATAATCTGGGGGAGCATCTCCAAAGTCTTCAGGGACAACTTGGAAGAATAATCGATACTTCTCTGAATCCTTGTTTGCTCTATCTTGTACTGTTAAGTCCATTCGAATAGGAGTGCCTGCAGTATTACCATTAGGATCTACTGTAACATTCTTGAATGCATAAGTGAAATCAGGAGTAGAACGAACGTATTCATGATATGGACTTCCAGAAGGAAGTTGGTCATAACGACGATCGGAGTAAAGTCTCCATTCGTATGAGATAATTCCGGATGAGCCATCAGTTGAATCATTATCTGAACTCAAACCTGCATCGAAATAAACTCGCCTCTCACAGGGATCTGTACTCTTACCTGGACATGAAATTCGATAGAACATCCATTGAACTCCGTTTACTTCGTAATCATCTAATTGTGTGATATAATCAGCAGTATCTAGACGATCTACGACAGATGCATGCGCAACAGGGCGTTCTGCATCAGCTTGTACATCATTGGTTACAAGTTCAATAGATGCTTTGCGGACATGACCATCATCATCATGTAGGAAAAGTGTAACAATCCAGGTTGCATCTGTTTTACAATTTGTAGAGGAAGACGTATCTAACACACAGAATGTTGTGGTGTGTGTGTCATCACCCGTATGATCAATTTCACCTGCTGGTAGGTTAGTCTCTCCATCCCACTTTGTTACAGCGAATGAATCGCCTGACTTAATTTCCCAATTAGCATCAAGGTCGGTTAAAGTAGACTCAAAAGAGAAGGTTAACTCTGCATTACTCTTTAGGTACATCTTACTGTAATCCCATGTCTGGATTTCCCAGTCAGGGACTTCTCCATTGATCAACATATTCCAACCATCAGGTCCATTTGTATCGTAACCAAACGAAGAGGAATATGGTGACACATGATGAGCTAATATGTTACTCAAGATTGGGAAGGTTGAATCACCAAATGAATTGGTAACTGACGGGTTCTCAACATCAATGGTTGTTACAATTAATCCACCCGCACCATATCCACAGGTTGCCAACAGAGACATATCTGGGTCTGGTCCTTCAATCAAGGTATGGAAAGCAGTATTGAATCCAGGCCGAGGTTGATTGATTTCACCACCACAAACGTAAGGCATTTGCTCGTTTCCGGTCTGACCAATATTGATTATTGCCTGAGAAACAAAGTTCCCGCTATTTACTCCTACAAATGAGCTAGGAGCAACATTTTCCATAATTGGATGGTATGCATCAAGGATAGTCATATCATTCCATGTGACTGCTGGAGCTTGGGATGTATCTCTATCAACTACATCAATTCCAAATGGTAACTTGTTATTCAGATAGGCGTTATGTGGCCCATCTGAATATGGACCAAGATGCATCTGAACTGTTCCACCACTGTTCATGAAAGTCAAGAGAGTATCCTTTACGGATGGGTTTCCATTGTAACTAGTATCTAGCTGACTGTAATATTGTCCATTGAGAACATTGTTTTCAGTTTGCCAAGGCAACAAAACTTTGTCATAATGAGTGAGCCAATCATCGGTAGCATATGTGGACCAATCGTCAGGCTTGAACTGAGTGTAAGTCATTCCCATAGCCTGAAGATCTTCTCGGACCGTCTTTAGCCGGTTTTGATCAGTTGGACCAGATAAAATTGCTACGTCAATTTCATCTTCAAAGGTAATGTGATAGAAATGGGTATTCCCAGAAGGAGTTCCATCAGCTAATTCAGCGTAGAACGTTATATTGTATGTCTTACCATCTTCCCAACCATTGTATGCATTAATCCATGAAGTATTTGCAGCCTGCTGAGGTTCTAATGAGATTAGATTATCCACAGAAGTAAATGGGGCTCCAGGAACGCTATTGCCGGTTGACATATCAACAATATCCATCTTAATATTATAATCTCCAGCAAGAACACCATTATTCATCTCAATATGGAAATCATGACCTCTCACTGAGTCTATTGGATAACTACAGGAAATGGATTCCTCAACACAAGACAAGACATCAGGCGCCCTCAATACCACATCTACGGATGCAACATTGAAGACTATTCGAGTAAGGTTGTTCGAGAGAAGTAGTTCATCGAAACCATACCATGCAGTTCCCTGGGTAGTATTGTCGAATACGCTAATTGCATCTACTCTGTAGATACCTTGAGTAAAAGCGTGATTTCCAACAGTAACTATCTGTTCTTCTTGAGAATCAAGACCAGTAACAGATGCAGTATATTCTGCATCAGGAACGAATGTAAATTCTGTAACAGAAATATTGTCCATTCCGAAGCCTGCGAGACCATTACTACCATCAGCGGCATTAGGGTCTGACTGGAATCGCCATGTGAAATCAACCTCAAAGCCTGCAAAGGTAGCGCATTCTCTTCTCCATTGGCTACTGTCTGCACTAGTAGTATTCAAGAGATAGACGTGGGTCAAATCAAGAGTGACAGACTTCTTCAATCCTTCAGAATCAAACCAAACAACGTAATTTCCATCGTCAGATCGATCGCCGAAAGTCTCAATCTCATCCAAGAAGCCATCTCCTTCGTAGTCTTCACAAGTCTGGTTATTTAGAACTCCATTTTCATTGACGTCATTCCATGAACCATAAATTCGTCCGTTGTAGATACTACTACCTTGACGCCATTCGGCCTCAAGGCCTGTTTCTGCAGTCCATCCGACTACATTTCCATCAGCATCTTCTAGAACTTCCATCTCAGCGAAATAATCGAAATTCATGTAGGCAAAATCACCTTGCATGTTTGTTAAATCAATGGTTGCAAGGTTCAGTGTTTCATTCCAATCAGTACCATATCCATCATCTGGACCTCCGAACCAATAAGCTCCTCCTTGGAATACGGGTCTGTTCTGTGGAACTAATGAATTCTGAACAGATGGAGCAGTGTCATCAATTACAACACCAAAATTATCTCCATCATCACCAAATTGGAATCCACCAGAACCCGTCTCAAAGTCTTCGCTCAAAAGTTCAGTACTCTGAGCGGTGTAGACTTTAGCAACAACATCGAAATCTGTGACAGTATTTCCGCGATTCTCTACTTTAACATCGATTGGATAAGTATCAGCAGCATACAATGCACCCTTCTCTAATGACGTAATCTCAGACGTCGCAGGATCGAATAAATTGGACACCAAAGTCGAGAATTTAGAATCATCATTTGTGACATCTCCGTTCGTAAATCCGGAAGTGGACAGAATATTTGCCTCAATTAAGTATGTTGAACCATTGATAAAATTCGAAGTTAAGGTAACAACTTCTTCGTCTCCCGGAGCGAAATTATTCAGAGTCAAGGTCTGAGAAGAAACCTGAGGATTTGCCCCGAATGATGACACAGTCTTTCGGATTGAAATATTATCGAATGCGAAACCATCCCACTGCGTCTGATTTACTTCATCNAGAGATCCGACACTACCAACGAAACCAGAACGGAATCTGAATCGAAGATCNATGATTTCTCCAGCCCATGGAGTTAGATCGATTGCATCTTCTCCAGTGTAATTATTCCAATCATAAATCGTACCAGTAAAGTATCGGTTATTGTTAACTGCCCTTTCGGGTGCATATCCGTTTTGAATATACAGGATTCTATCATTATCATGACCACCCATGTAATTGATTGTGTCCCAACCATCTGCTTCAGACCAAACATCGATGGTNCANACATCGTCATACAATACTCTNTTTGCAATACCAGTNGAACTGTAATACACCATAGAATAACCAACAGCACACANCATATCNATATCCAAAGCAGCAGTATCAGAATTAGTTAGGTCGACATTCTCGATNAAGAAGGCTTCNTCCATNTTATTGACATAGCCTGTTTCAAGAGCACCNCCATCTGAAGAATTAGCATATCGAAGACCTGCCCACATAAANCCAGTCGGATTATCNTGAGCTTCNAACTGGGTATCTGCCTTGTTTGAANTATTAGANGCAGATTCTACATGCCAAGAACTTCCTGAACCCCATTCTCCTGTGTANGAAGTAGAATCAAGNGAACANCCCGANCAATTTGANNTATCNACATTNCCATCAAAATCATTNGAATAAACNANNGTATCAGTTCCAGAAAGAATATCTCGAACNTTNACTTCNACATCTGCCGAACCNCTAACAGTCTCAAGTCCAGTGTTNCGAACGGTGACATTCACGTTTCTAGTTCCTTCACCNAGTTGGCCACTCTGAGTAAATGGATTGTATGCCGCNGGGGATACTGATAGTCCTGTAATCCCTANATCTTGATTATCCAACTNAACAATTGTAACTGAGTCAACTGANCCNGCCCATCCTTTGGAATCAATCCACAAACTTCCGTCTGTNTAACTAAAGGTGTAATCTCTTTGTCCAACTGCGATATCCAATGCGCTGCCGCTTCCTCCAGCTAATTGTCCAACGATGGCCATAGTTGGTCTACGGCCAACATCAAAGGATTGTGGGTTTTCCCATCCTCCAGAGCCATCAGACAAAACAATCTGAACAGTGTTTTGATCTTGGAGGTTATCTGTGGAAAGAAGGGTGGTATTACCCAAAGCAGTAGAGGTAATTGAAGTGATGGTAAACAAACTTGGGACTACGAAATCAACATGTCCGTCTTGATTAATATCTTCGATAGAAACTGAGGAACCCACAGCATTGCCAATGTATGCGTAATTTCCTGTAACCCAGTTCGCTCCGTTCTTTGTTGCATATGTAACATTCTGGTCCCAACCATCAGTCATAGCAACCAAGTCAACATGTCCATCACCATCAGTATCTGCGACATCGAAATATCCGTCATTGTCAGTTCCCAAGGCAAATTTGTGCACATTATTTGGACTTGTATTAGGGTTGTGGAACGTGTTAGCAGTACAATCGTACTCAATCGTTGTCACGTTATCCCAGTTACCGGGATCGAATCCAGATTGAGGACCGTTATACGGAGGAGAAGTCATCAACCAAGCGTCGAGATCTTCGCAATCGCCGAGTCCACCGCCAATTCCACCACCTGCAACAGTTTCGCCGTAGGAGCCTAGAACGAAATCGTAGTAATATGCTCCAGTTGTACCTCCAAGGGGCATTGTAGTAGTAGCTTGATTTGTTACCTGAGTAGGGTCTGGTCCGCGGTAAATAGCCAGTTGCATGTTTACAATACTGTAATCTAAGGTTAGAGAAACAATGTCATCATTTCCATCACCATCGACATCAGCGACATCAATGCCGATTATGTAAGGTGAAATTGTAATCGGGCTAGATTGAGTCCATCCTCTTGAACAATCACCGTAAATTACTGTTAAATTGCCCATTACACCTGGTCCGTTGACAGTTCTGATGTTACCTTGGAAGTAAATTATATCTGGACTATTGTCTCCATCGATGTCTCCAATCTCAACTTCTGAAGAGTCAGCAATATCATCGAAGCCGGCTCTACGTGAGTTGTTGTTCACTGTCCAAATATCTTGTCGCTCAGAAAAATCCCCGTTATCATTGTACAAGATTGTCAGGAAATTACCCATTTCACTTCCTGTAACTATATCTTCATCACCATCACAGTCTAAATCACCAGCAGCAATAGTTGTTGGATTTCGTGTTGTATGGTAAGTCTTCTCGTGGGAAGCAAGCACAGTAGGTACAAGGCTGACCATTACTGAACTTAGCATCAAAGATACCAACAGTAATGATATGCGTCGAGTAGACTTTGGTTGATTCAAGGCGTTCGCTGGGGACATCATGACATTCCCACTTAACCGACTCTTATTGAGGGTTATGGGGTCATGATTACTCCTTAAGATTGCAAGTAAGTACCAGTNCAACGTTTTTACTGTTGTGAAAATCGACTAGATCTTATTACTCTTTTTCTAACCAAAATGGGAAGGGGGCATATGCATCTTCGCCGTCTGATCCAAATATTCTCTCTACTCGACCCTGTTTCCATAATCTTCTCAACCACTTACCAAATGCTTTCGAATCCATAGAAAAACGACTACCTAGAACTTCAAACAGTATAGATTCGCTAATACTGGGCCATCCGTGAGTCCTCACNATAATTTCCATTAATGCTTGTAGAACTCTTTCTTCTAATGCCAGTTCAGTACTAGCCTCTTCTAATGGTTCAAAAGGCTCTAATTCCAACAGTGCAGTCTTCAATTCTTCAGCAGAAGGAATTGGACTTAATGTGACGCCTANTTTNTCGAATTCAGATTCAATATCCAAATTACCAATATCTCTTATCGAGGGAGGGATTCTTGTTGGATCAGGAGGAGGGCCTGGGCGTTGAGATGGACCTCCTCTTGCATCCGCTCTCGAACGATTAGCAGAGGAAATCGTCTCTTCCTTATTATTTCTGAAAGTGCCATGAATGGGCACAGTATAACCAGGACCATCTCCAGAAATACCCAATTCTTCACGCATATTTTCGACCCACGCTGCGTCTCCTTCAATCAAAACCTCGATATCAGCTTCAAGATCTCGGAACCGAAACCGGACAGGCCCATCTAGACGCATCTAATGTCATTGGGAAAGCGAGGTCTTTCAATCAATCGAATAATCGTAACATCTTATGCCGATAAATAAACAATTAATTTGAATGCACATCTAAATGAAGTTCACAGGAGTCGGAGGGCCATGGATACAGAGGAGTTGGAGCAGCTCCTTTTGAAAATTATGCAGGATTTTCGGACTACTGCCCCTCTGCATTCGGGATTAGATTATGATGAAATAAAATCACGTTTGATGCCATTTACCGTCGATGAACCTGGTGGAATTGATGCAGTGGTTAGAGCAATTGATGCATATTTCGATACTTCAGTTAATACCGGGCATCCGGGGTTTCTACGTGCATTCTGGGGCCCTTCTGAGCCNTCATCAATTGTAGCATCTCTTCTTTCAGATGTTCGAAATACTACTATGCATTCTTTTGCAGTAGCCCCATCGGCAACAATAATCGAAACTGAAATGATCAAAGCGATTTCTAATTTGGCAGGATTTCCTGGATATGGTATTTTCACTACAGGAGGGTCGAATAGTAACGAAATGGGATTTTTGTGCGCTCGAGAAGATGCCTTACCCGGTTCTTCAGTAACAGGATTAAGTGGGCAAAACCTTCGTGCATTTGCTTCTGCAGAAGCACATTATTCTGTTGATGCAGCAGCTAATATGATGGGGATTGGTACTGATGCATTAATCAGAATCCCTTGTATCAACGGACAAATGGATCCTCTAGCACTAGATAAGGCAATAATTCAAGAAAAAGAAGAGGGGAATCTTCCTTTCATAATTCTCTCTACTGCTGGAACTACTGTTAGGGGCTCTTTCGACGATCTAAATGCTATTTCTGAAATTGCTCAAAAACATGGAATTTGGCACCATGTTGATGCCGCTTGGGGAGGAGCAGCGCTTTTCTCGGATAGACACAATCATTTCCTAGATGGAATTGAAAAAGCAGACTCGTTTGCTTTTGATGCTCACAAAATGATTGGTTCTTCCATGGTATGCTCCGCGTTCTTAATACAGGATGAATCGATTCTTTCTCGTACAATGTCCCATACGAATCGAGGAGATTATCTCTTTGATGATCCGAACAAGGAGTTGAGTCTTGGGAGAATTTCTCCCCAGTGCGGTAGAAGAGCAGATGCATTGAAATTATGGTTTTCTTGGCTCGAACTAGGTAAGAAAGGTCTAGGCAAGAGAGTTGATGCTTGTATTGATGCTTCCAAACACCTAGCAAGTTTGGTTAAAGAACATCCTCAATTGACACTAGTTTCATATTCTTTCTCAAATGTGTGTATTCGGTTTACTCCTCAGTCTAATGAAACTAGCGAACAAGGAAACCAAAGAGTGAGAAAAGTAAGAAATTATCTCGAAGATCATGCCAAATGTATGGTACTTGACTCGATATTGGATGATCAACTTGTAATACGATTTACTTCATCTCACCCAAATGTAGACAAAGCAGCAACAGAGGAGTTTTTGTCTAATTTAATTGAAGCCAATGAAGAGATTTCACTCTGATTCATCGAATGATGATTTCGATATTTTCGAACTTCTGAAGGATAGTTCGTTCTCTCTCAATTCGATTGCATTTCTAAGTACTAATCCGTGATATACCTTCAAACTCCTATTTCTCACTAATTCATTTACTTCTGCTTCAAGTTCACTAAGTCGAATTGCGTCTGTTTCAATTTCTATTAATGTATTAATTGTAGAAAATCTTCTCCGGCGGACAACGAAAAAGAAAACATAAACTGGAACAAGTGCAATAGGTATCACTAACTCACCAGTAAGTACGGAAATAAACCAACTCAAAGATATCTCAATTTCTCCCTCATCATAAACATCATCAAATGTGAATCCACCGTGATATATTATTCCCGTCTGAAAACCAAGGTACTGATTCAACGGAGTTTGATCGGAATCTAAATGATTGGAATTTCTTTCTATCTCTACTTCATCTGGCCATCCATCATTATCATTATCATCATCTAAAACATCAGGAATTGTATCAAAATCAACATCACTTGGAGTAGAATCAGCGCTAAATGGATCAAATAAATTCAATCCTGTAGATGCAGCACGTTCCATCTCATTACGAATACCGTCTCCATCAGCATCGTCATCATACAGGTCTGGAACATAGTCTCTGTCGATATCAGAACATCCCTTCAAAATTACCTTAGAATATCCAGGTGTGTACGGACAATCATCCGAATCATCTAATCCAAAGTGATTTGGAAATCCATCATAGTCAAAATCCAACCAAGAATCATTTCTGGATGGAAAAGCATCTGCTCCATTCTCTATTGTCCAATTAATATCTGGATCGCTGTATCCATCTCCGTCAGAATCGAGACAACCTTGACGATCCATGGTAGAATTACCCCAAATACCGGGACAAGCATCACCTCCATTTTCGTCTGAAAAATCATCTAAATCCACGTTTTCTTCGGCAGAAACAAACGGAACCAAAAGAAGAAAAAATAAACAAAATATCCACAAAACCATTCTACGCATGAAACCTTAGAAATTGACCAAATTCATGAATACAGCGGAAAAAATTGGTAATTTATCCGAATATCTAAGTCTTGAGGTAGAATACAGGGGCCATGATTCAAAGATGGTTACTGGCAATTTTGGTTCTCCTTGCTCCTCTAGCAGGATGTACAGGTGATTCAACTGATTATGAAAAAATACCAGAATTTACGGTTCTTACTGAGGATGGAAATATCTCAAACAATAATTTTGATGGTCAAGCGTATGTGATTGTGTTCTCTGCCCAATGGTGTTCTAATCCATGTCATGCTAACCTACATAATCTGAATCTTAGCGTTCCTGGCATCGATGTTTTGGTAGTTTCCACTGATATTGATGCAGAACCTAATGGAGTTACTTTGAGTATGTGGAAGGATAGTGTGAATGAATTTGATGATGATAATGAAAATAATCAAACATTACAATATCCGTTTTCAAGAGTGGACCCAACAAATAATTTTGCTTCTGAAATGGGAATTGAGGCCCCGGGAACCGTCGTTTTTGTAGATTCTCTTGGCCATGAAATCTATAGGCAATTAGGAATGTTTGGGGCTTACAATGACCAAGCTGCATTAGACACAATCAAAGGAATTTGGGAAGATACATTAGTTGGTTCTACTGAATGATTACTCGGATGCGAGTTTTCTGAGTACAGTTTGGAGAATTCCTCCATTTCGATAATATTCAACCTCTACTGGAGTATCCAGTCGAACTATTGCATCAAAAACCACCGTNGTTCCATCTGATTTGTGTGCTGTAATAGGGATGGTACTTAGTGGGACTAAATCTGCAGTTGTGGGAATATCGAATGTCTCAGAACCATCTAATCCTAGAGTATCAGCAGATTCTCCTTCTTTGAATGTAAGAGGTAAAACACCCATCCCAACGAGGTTACTCCTATGGATTCGCTCAAATGAAGTAGCAATTACTGCTTTAACGCCCAGAAGAAGAGTTCCTTTTGCAGCCCAGTCACGACTACTTCCTGTTCCGTATTGAGAACCGGCAAGAACCACTAGAGACAACCCTTCTTCCTGATATCTCATACTTGCATCAAAGATTGAAGTGACTTCTCCTGATGGGAAATGAGTAGTAAAGCCACCTTCAGTTCCAGGAGCAACTTGGTTTCTTATTCTAACATTTGCGAATGTTCCCCTCATCATCACTTCATGATTACCTCGTCTGCTACCAAATGAATTGAAATCACGTGGTTCAACCCCATTAGAAATGAGATATTGTCCTGCGGGTCCAGACTTGGGGAAAGCTCCTGCAGGACTAATGTGATCTGTTGTAACTGAATCTCCAAGTTTCAGTAAAACATGAGCCCCTTTTACTGGTTCGATTGGAGAAGGACTTGGTTCAATTCCTTCAAAAAACGATGGTAAACGAACATATGTAGAATCTTCTTTCCAAGGGTATAATGGTGAAGAAGAACTCTCAATCGAATCCCAACGTGGTTCTTGCATAATATCAGCATAACGTTCTCTAAACATTTTAGGAGAAATAGATGAGGCAACAGATGCACTAATCTCTGCATCGCTTGGCCAAATTTCAGATAACATTACAGGAACTCCGTCTGAGTCTATTCCAATTGGATCTTTTTCAAAATCGATATCTAACGTTCCTGCAAGTGCGTAAGCAACAACAAGAGGAGGACTTGCAAGATAATTCGCCTTAACCTTCTGGTGAACACGCCCCTCAAAGTTTCTATTTCCAGAAATGACTGAGCCCACAATCAAATCACCTTCATCGATACCTGATTCAATATGTTCGTCAAGAGGACCTGAATTTCCGATACATGTAGTACAACCATATCCAACAACATTGAANCCCATNTCAGAAAGATCATCAGAAAGTTCGGCAGCGTCATAATATTCAGTAACAACTCTACTTCCTGGAGCAAGACTTGGTTTAACCCAAGGTTTAACCTTCAAACCTCTTAACTTTGCATTTCTAGCCAACAAACCAGCCGCCATCATGACACTTGGATTGGAAGTGTTTGTGCAAGATGTAATGGCTGCTATGACCACATCACCATGTTGTAATTCAAAATTAGAACCATCGGGAGCAGATACATCGACAGANCGATCTGTTTCTGAAATATCTACTCCATGTCCTTGGTGACCAATTTCTGCATTCAAACTTTCACGCCAATGAGATTTCATCGAAGAAAGATTAACTCTATCTTGAGGCCTCTTAGGACCAGCTAATGCTGGATCAACATCTGATAAATTAAGACTTAATGTCGAAGTGAATTTAGGAGTAAGAGATTCAGGTGTCCAAAACATTCCCTGTGATTTCAAATAATTCTTTACATCAACAATATGGTTCTCATCTCTTCCTGATAATCTCATGTATTCTAATGTCACTTCATCGACTGGAAAGAAGCCACAAGTGGCACCATATTCAGGAGCCATATTTGCGATTGTAGCCCTATCGGGAAGAGAAAGGTTGGCTAANCCTACTCCATAAAATTCTACAAATTTTCCTACAACTCCATGTTCTCTCAACATTTCTACAATCCTTAGAGTCATATCAGTAGCAGTAACTCCTGCTCGAAGTTCACCTTTCAGTTCAAAGCCAACTACTTCTGGAAGTAACATGTAAATTGGCTGCCCAAGCATTACTGCTTCCGCTTCAATTCCACCAACGCCCCAACCTAATACTCCCAATCCATTGATCATCGTGGTATGACTATCAGTTCCTACTAGAGAATCCATCAACCACATTCCTGATTCTTCACGAGCAACNTTCGCTATCCATTCCAAATTCACTTGATGAACAATACCCCGTCCAGGAGGTACTGCTCGGAAATTATCAAGAGACTGTTGACCCCATTTCAAGAATTGATATCGTTCCATATTACGATGATATTCAATCTCTAAATTTCTCTCCTCAGCATCGGGAAATAAACCTGAAATGTCAACTTGAACGCTATGATCGATTACCAAATCTACTGGAACTTGTGGGTTTACTTTCGAAGGATCTCCTCCTAAAGCCACCATTGCATCTCTTAATGCAGCAATGTCGACAACTGCAGGAACACCAGTAAAATCTTGTAAAATTACTCTACTAGGCATAAACGGAATTTCTGCTGGAGACTGAGTTGGACTCCAAGAAGCAATCCTCTTTACATCTTCTTCAGTAACCAAAAANCCATCACATTTTCTTAATGCCGCTTCTAATAAAATTCGAATACTATACGGCAATGAAGATANAACAATATTTTCACTTTCTTCTANTGCATGAAGTGAAGCATAGGACGCATATTTGCCNGAACTAGTCTCAAATTCTCTGATTGAGTCGAATGGATCTGAGGTACTCATAACACTCACAACCCCCATCTAAGAATGTATTGTCCATCAACCTGACTCAAGAAATTACAACGCTGACTAAGGTGACTGGATTGGAAGGTGTAGAGCCTTGTTGACCCCCTGTCTCGACTTCACTGATACTAGTAACGAATGAACATCCACTTGTTATTTCTCCAAATACAGTATGTTGACCATCTAACCAATCAGGAGTACTATCTTCAGGAATAAGGAAGAATTGACTTCCACCAGTATTTGGTTGGCTAGTCTTAGCCATNGAAATAGTACATGGCTGATGCAATAGCCCATTGTCTGCTTCGTCAGGAAGAGTGAAACTAGTAGGATTTGAACATTCTACTGCGGTTTCAGTACCATCACAGTAACCATAGAATTCTGCAGCATGACCGCCAGTTCCATCTCCATTAGTGAAATCTCCACCCTGAATCATGAAGTCATCAATTACTCTGTGGAAAGGAGTNTTATCATAATCTCCTCTTTGCGCTAGTTTAACGAAATTATCGACGTGATTAGGAGCTGCATCCCTATCTAATGAGAGCATGACAATTACCGTTTCCTGAGTAGAAGTTCCTTGAGGGACATAAGAAATTGTTANCTGTGCCGTATCTGTACCTGAAAAATTATTCTGATCTGTTTCCTCATCATTATTGAATAATGAAGAGAGGTTCAAACCTTCATCGGTATATCGAAGGGATACGAGCAATAACATTCCAACTACAACAATTGCAAAAATCCCATAGATAGTGGGGGCGCCATCATCAACTAGTCTAAATCCACCCATTCCTATTCCACGCTCATCCATCTCGGTTCTAAGACGGTTCATTCTACGACGGACTTCTTTTCCTGCACCTTTATCCAATGCCTTCTCATAGTGTTTTATTGATTTACGATAATCACCTGGTTTACCGGTGGAAGATGCTTGGATTCCCTCTGCGTCTGCAACCAAACTCCAAGTCTGATGTACATCTGCATCCTTAGGATGAGAACTCCANACATTCCTTAGACTACTTAACGCGGCTTCATGATCNCCAGAATCGATAGACTCCTTTGCATTTTTCCAAGCATCCTTGACTTCCTGTGGAGTCGGCATATGGTATCGGAAGAGTCCGACCTTCAAAACGGCAACGGATGAATAGAAGCCCGACTAGATTCGGATGTATACTTCGAGTCCGAAAGGCTAAGTCATAAGCCCCCTCGCACCGACATACACAGGCAGGTCGTATCGAATGGATGCCGTCATCAATGATTTTACATTAAACATCGCCACTGCCAACGGAACTGGTTCTCAATCAGCAAACCTAATNTTACTACATTCAATGTTTGAAATGGGAGTCCCAGTTAGCGGAAAAAACCTGTTTCCAAGCAATATTTCCGGTCTACCAACTTGGTACATAATTAGAGTTTCAGATGAGGGATATCAAGCTCCAGGAGATAGAACTCACTTTCAGATTGTNATGAATAAAGACACTTGGTCCAAGGATGTAGAAGGTGCCGAACCAGGGACNATCATTCTGTATAATGAAGATGTTAAGATGCCAGTAGAAAGAGATGATTGCCTTGTTTTCGGTATGCCAATGACTAAAATGGCTAGGTCAATTAGTCCCAAGATGGCAAAGATGATCGCAAACATGTACTATGTTGGTGCTCTACAATATCTCCTAGGTATAGACCAAGANGCATTGGAACGTGCTGTTAATCGGCAATTCAAAGGTAAAGCAAGTGCAGTAGAATCTAATCTTAAAGCGATAGAAGAGGGTAGAATATTTGCTGAAGAAAATATTGAATGGGATCAACCATATACCCTTGAAGCTAGAGAAAAAATTGAGGGACAATTCTTAGTTGATGGGAACGAGGCTGTCGCTCTAGGATCAATTTATGGGGGCATAAATATGCTTTCTTGGTATCCAATTACTCCTTCTTCATCTATCGCAGAAGGAATCATTCAATGGCTTCCTGAATTAAGGAATACAGAAGATGGTGATGCTACATGCGCCGTTGTACAAGCTGAAGATGAGTTAGCTGCAGCAGGTATGGTTGTTGGTGCCGGATGGGCAGGAGGACGTGGAATGACATGCACATCAGGCCCTGGAATTTCTCTAATGTCTGAATTTATAGGACTAGCCTATTTCGCTGAAATTCCCGGAGTAATCTGGGACGTCAATAGAGTCGGCCCTTCTACTGGATTACCAACTAGAACACAACAAGGTGACCTCAATCTTCTTCGTGAAGCAAGTCATGGAGATACAGACCATATTGTTTTGATACCCGGAACTGTTGAAGAGTGCTTNGAATTTGGATGGAGAGCTTTTGATTATGCAGAACGATTTCAAACTCTAATNTTCGGTTTTTCCGATCTTGATTTAGGGATGAACAACTGGCTTTGCTCCGGATTTGAATATCCTAGTGAACCAATGGATAGGGGNAAGGTCATNAGGACAAAAGAACAAATGGATGCTGTTGAAAACTATGGAAGATATCGTGACGTGGATGGCGATGGCATTCCCTACAGAACTTTGCCGGGTTCTGGATTAGATCCAATTCTTTACAGAGGAACAGGACATGATGAAGACGGAATATACAGCGAAGATCCAGTAGTATATCGAGAACTAATGAAGAGACTCAAGCGTAAAAGTGACAATGCNAGAGACATACTACCCGCTCCAATTCTCAGAGAAGAAGAAGAAAAAGAAGTTGGAATAATATACATGGGTTCAATGGAGAATACTATTCAAGAAATTGATGATATTATTGAAGAAACAGGTGTCAAAGTAAGTCAGTGTAGAGTCAGAGCGCTTCCACTCCATTCCGAAATAGAAGCATTTGTTGAAAGGCATGAAAAGGTCATAGTTTTGGAAATTAACCGAGATGGACAATTGTACGGTGTTTTGAGAAAAGAATTACCCATTCATCTGGTTCCAAAGGTAATCAGTGTTGCATATTCTGATGGATTGCCGCCTCGTGCAAGGTTCTATGCTGAAAGAATTATTCGTTCTTTAGAGGAGGCGAGCGAATGAGTGAAAACAAGAAAGCACGTCCTGTAAAACTTAACGTGATCGAATTACCAAAGACAGATTATACTGGAGGACCCTCTTCTCTTTGCCCAGGTTGTGGTCACGATCAAATTTCTAATGTGATAATCCAGGCATGTTGGGAAAATGGAATTGAACCACATCGCATAGCAAAAATGAGTGGTATTGGATGCTCATCGAAAACTCCAGCATATTTCTTGGGTCAATCTCACGGATTCAACACAGTCCATGGACGAATGCCTTCAGTGACTACAGGAGCAAATATGGTGAATAAGAATCTTGTTTATCTTGGAGTCTCTGGAGACGGAGATACAGCAAGTATCGGAATTGGGCAATTCATTCACGCTATTCGAAGAAATTTGAATATGGTCTATATTATCGAAAATAATGGAGTATATGGATTGACCAAAGGTCAGTATTCAGCAACTGTAGAAAAGGGCTCAAGAAAACGTAAAGGATTGGCAAACGAACAGCCTCCCATCGATTTATGCAAATTAGCAATCAATCTAGGTTGCGGTTTCGTAGCTCGCTCATTCTCTGGTGCTAAAAAGCAATTGACTGCTCTTCTAAAAGCAGGATTAAGTCACAAGGGGATTGCAATTATTGATGTTATTTCTCCGTGTGTTACTTTCTCAAATAATGATGAATCTTATCGTTCGTATGGATATGTCAAAGATAATGAAGAAGAATTACATGGAGTTGATTATATTCATCACTTTGAGCCTATTGCAGAAGTTGATATCCCAGAAGGTGAATTTGAAGATGTTAAATTGTTTGATGGCAGTACACTTCGATTAGAAACCATAGATCAAACATATGACTACACAGATCCTACCGCNGCTCTAGCCGCATTACATCATGCAGAGGTTGAAAAGAAACATATTACAGGATTATTACACCATAATACAGAAATGCCTACTGCTGATGAGGATCAAGGTTTGGTCGACATTGCACTATGTGATCTACCTGAAGATTTGATGCGGCCTAGTAAAGAAAAACACTCTAAGATGATGGCAAAATTTAGAATGTGATTTTACGCCGCTGCTCTGATATACAGGACTACTCTCGCTCAATCCACAGCCCCTTAGTGTAGTGGTCCATCATATGGCACTCTGGATGCCATGACCCTGGTTCGAATCCGGGAGGGGCTACTCTAGAAAACGCATCAGAAACTGTGATGTCCAAGACACAACAAGTATCACCATAAATGAGGCAAGTGCAATTCGCCCCCATTTTCGTTTCTCACGCTTTGGTGGGAATGGATCTATACCCATCTCAATAGCCTTAGAAATTAATTCTAAATCCTCTTCGATGGTTTGCGGTTCTTTAAATCCCATAATATCACTCAAGGTTCTGCAGTAGGATCCCAACCACTGACATAACTTTCTTCCAAAGCAGAAATTTCTGACATTACTTCTGTTAAATCAACATCTATAGATGCTAAGTTTTCATTAATTCTATTTTCATTTGTTGATTTAGGAATAGTGATACATCCTTGATCAAGACACCATTTAATTGCGACTTGAGCAGGAGTTACTCCGATTTTCTTGGCTATCTNTGCAAGACGAGGGTCGTCTATTTTTTTGCCTCGAGCTAAGGGAGAATANGCTTCTGGAATCGCTCCAATAGCCTCAGTAGCGGCTCTAAGACCGGGTCGTTGCAACCACGGATGAATCTCAAATTGATTTACAGAAGGAAGATATTGCGCATACGAACGCATGTGGTCGAGATGATGTGCACCGTAATTGCTAACCCCAATAGCCTTCACCATTCCATTTTCTAGACATTCTTCCATACCCTGCCATGTTGGTTTTCTGTGATATGGATCTTTAGGAGGTGCATGAACCAGAAATAAATCCATATAATCTAATCCAAGNTTTTCGAGACTCTCCTCGCAACGTCGAACAGTCTCTTCATGACCAACTGCATGAAATCGACGCAATTTCGATGTGACAAAAATCTCAGACCGGTCTATCCCTGATTCAATAATTGCTTCACCAACTTCTTTTTCGTTATCATAAGCCCTTGCAGTATCGATATGACGATATCCTGCATTCAATGCCCACAATACAGCCTGTTTACAATCTGACCCATTTGCTAAAAAGACACCCAAACCAAATTGGGGGATTTCAGATTTGAAAGCACGAGTGCCTTCGGGGGTTGTGTGGCCGAGTGAAAGAATAGGTCCCATGAACCTCGCTGAAAGTGAAGGAACATGAAGTTCGCGCTTGAATATATTAGGTGGATTGAAAGGACAAAAGGAAAAAGNGCAAATATGTCAGAGGGTGGGAAGGAGAGATCNCCTCTTCTAATTCTNTTCTTAGTAGTATTAATTGACATGATCGGATTCACCTTAGTCATTCCATTCCTAACATATTTCATTCAGGATTTAGCTGAAGCAGATGGCTTTCTAGATGCTGGTTCTAGAGATAGATGGGTAGGAATTGTTCTCGCAGCATATACTCTTGGACAATTTCTCTTCACACCAATATTAGGAGCACTCTCAGATAAGATCGGTCGGAGACCAGTTCTTCTCTTTGGATTGGTTGCAAATACAGTTTTTCTGATAATGTTTGGATTAGCCTCAGCACTATGGATGGCCTTGCTTGTACGATTTTTAGCCGGAGCGGGAAATGGGAACATCGCAGTAACCAAAGCATACATTGGCGACATTAGTTCAAGCGAACAATTACCTGCTCGAATGGGAATGATAGGAGCATCATTTGGATTAGGATTCATGATTGGACCATTTATTGGAGGNATTCTGACTGATCCNGCCAGTTCGTTTGGTGGACCATTCGCAAACGATTGGTGGGAAGCACATCCATACTTTCTCCCATGTTTATTTTCAGGAGTGCTGTCAGCAATTTCATTCTTATTAGCAATTAAGTTGTTACCTGAAAGCTTACCAAAAGAAGAACGAAAATCTGGATCTCAAAATGAATTAGGCTTCAAAAAAATCATCAATAATCTAGTAGGTATCCGAGATCTAAATCCAACTGTAAGAAAATTGATTTTTGTTAATGCTTCATTCCTTCTTGCGTTCACAATGATGCATACAACATTCATTCTATTCACTGCAATGCCAATAGACAAGGGAGGATTGGGTTATGATGAGCGTATGAATGGATACATATTTGCATTTGTGGGATTGATTGGAGTGATTGTTCAAGGAGGTTTGATTCGTCCTTTAACAAAAAAATATGATGTCCGAAATCTTATGGTTTTAGGTATTTTTCTCACTGCTTTTGGNNTAGGATGGATCCCCTATCTCAATCCAACTCCATTCAGTATTGTTTTGCTGGCAATGACATTTATTGCAGCGGGTAATGGTTTATTCCAACCCACTCAATCTACTCTGTTAACAACTGAAGCAAGAGGAGGAAATTTAGACCTAGGGAGAGTAATGGGGGCTCAAGAAGGTCTGGGTGCACTTTCCAGAATAATAGGGCCAATAATTGCAGCATTCATTTGGGCAGAAACTGTTGAAGGAGTGGGGTTGTGGACATATCATACTGTTTTCCGAGCAGCCGGATTAATTGCAGTCTTTGGGATTTTGTTACAGTGGGGGATGGTTCTTACAAAATCNTCNGNTGATGAAGAATAAGCACGAATTCATANCCAANTNGGAGAANGNAANGATATGGACGAANCACCTCAAGGACTNCGAATTCCNGAAGGANGNGTAGCTAAACCACGTCAATCTGTNTCAATTTTNTTAACAAGAGATGGAAAAAATGGGGTAGAAGTTCTCCTAGCACATAGGATTCCTACACTTCGTGCGTTTGCTGATTTCTGGTCTCTACCTGGAGGGGGAATAAAGGATTTTGATCATGATACAGGCAACAAATTGGCATCACTAGAAAATGTGGAAAAGGAATGGAAAGGAACTATGGCTGCTATCCTCAGAGAAACGGCCGAAGAAGTAGGATTAGCAATTGGCGAATCATCTGTAGAACGAGTATCAATGAGATTAAGACATTCAATAATAGAAAACCCCGAGGAATGGATTAATGCCGTTGATTCAAATCAAATACCTGCATCTAGTAATATGATTAGTCATATTGGTACTAGAACAACTCCACCATTTGCACCATTGCGATTCTGTAACAGATTTATGCATGCTCATATGCCACCAGGTTCCCCAGAACCAGAATTACTAGATGTAGGAAGTGAATTTGATGAACTAGTTTGGATGTCTGCTGACGATGCAATTGAGACATGGGAATCTGGAAACATGCTTACAGCCCCTCCAATAGTGACTTTATTGAGAGATTTTGCTGAGTCACTAAAAAATAATCAACAGAAAATAAGCGCTGCGATTAATGAGTTGTCATCAGATCCACCATCGGGAGAACATCGAATCGAATTAGCACCTGGAATAGAATGTGTACCAATACGAACACAAACCCTACCTCCAGCGACCCATACAAATTGCTTCATTTTAGGAGAAAGAGGAGGAGATAGAATAGTGAT
>NZTS01000032.1 GCA_002697105.1 Methanobacteriota archaeon
GCTCTAAGTGTTGTAGGAAAATCTCTGCCGGTGGGCCAGGTAAACTTAGACAAGTTATTCCCGGTGCTCTCTTTTCATCTTCTGCAAAGATCTGTCCCCCTTTTTGGAGAATCTCTGATTCTAATTTACCATGTAATTTATTCCATAATTTGGTATTTTCAATTCTGTTTTTTTCTACTTGGATTGCTACTTTAACAAATGCATTTACGAGGCCTACAGGGACAGTACCTCCTCTCCGTCCTTTTTCTTGACCACTTCCCTCAATCAAAGGTTGAATGCGTACTCCTTTTCTAACCCATAATGCTCCAATCCCCATGGGGCCTCCAAAACTTTCTGAATCGAGGATTATTGCATCCGCAACCCGTGATATTTGCGTCAGTGCGATTCTACCGATTGCTCCCCTTGCATCCAATACCTTTCTTGGAGCCTCATGCCGATTTATCATCTCGTCATTCCACTCCTCTAAATCTAATATTCTACCTGTTTCAATGTCCATAGCAGATGCAACTGCAATGACTGTTTTTCCAGAATCTCCTCCATATCTTTTGACAGCATTAATCAAAGATATATGGGCATCCTCCTTTACGTCTATTTTATTTCCATTTTTAGAATTTGTAGAGAGAAGTCCCCTGATAGCCCAAGTTGCAGATTCATCGGCACTAGATGTAAACCAAATTGTTCCATTGTTCCCTAGTAAATTTTCCAAATCTTTTCTTCTACTTTCTAATTGTTGAGAAATTAAAAATGATGGTTCGCTAAAGCCACTAGCTCTGTGTTGGTTGCCGTCGAGACTCGCAATTATTTCTTCTTTTGCTAGTGGATGAAGCGTCGATGCCGAAATCATATCAACACTTGCCGAATCGCCGTCCATGCCCTTCCGAAAACAACACCGATGAAATAGTTAGAGTATAGGCGACACTACATGACTTGGCGCGCTTTCGGTTCGAATAGGGCCAAGAATGGTCAATTGGAAATTTCTGTTCAGTCAACTATGAGGTTCTCAGAAGATTCTGGTTTTGTATTAATTCAAATTGAAGATGCAGAAGCTAGATATAAGCCTGGGGAAATATTAGCTATTCGAACTGAGAAGATTGAGCGCTCATTGGTTCCAACATGGAGAATTGTGTTAGAGAGTAAAGACGGTCCTCGTCCTTTAATTTCATTAGGTTCTGAATTCGATGCGTTATCTGTTGCTGAAGAAATAGCGAAATTGGGTAGAGCTAGATTGATAGAACATACTGGAAGAATTGTAGAAAGAGATGAACATGGATTAACGGTTCTCCAACAGATAGCACGTCATCCTGATCGTTGGCCTCGTCCAGTTAGAACTCCATCAATGAGTGGTTCTGTTAGAGTTAGTGAAAAAGAAGTCATCATGGATATACCAAGCGAAATTCCAGTTCTTGGTTTTCTTTTTGCTGCTTTACTACTTGCGTGTAGTTTAGTATTAGGCCCAATTTCGCTATTATTTTCTGGGAATATAATCGGTTTTAGTCAATATGGTATGTCTTATGGTTGGGCTTTAGGAATTTTTGTCTCACTAATTTTGATAGTTTTCCTTAACCGCTCAAATAGAATTTTTGAAGGAAACCATAGGATAATTATTAGTGACTCAGGAGTCTCAGTATCTGGGAAACTGTTAGGCTTAATTCGTTTACCTGCTGAAAGATTTAGTTTATCTGATTTCAAAGATATTGATGCAACTCAAGCTTGGGGTCTAACTCTACTCTTCGGAGATAGAAGAATAAGATGTGATCTTCCTGCGACTGAGGGGCAATGCCTGATTGGTGAAATGATTGATGCCCTTGCAGAAGTTGGTGCAATTCCATTCACATCCTCTCAAGAAGAAGAATAGGTGCGGGGGGTGGGATTTGAACCCACGAAACGTTACGTACTGGAACTTAACTCCAGCGCCTTTGACCAGGCTCGGCTACCTCCGCACCCCATCGGAATCACTACCTCCTCATGAACGAACCGCTTTGTTAGAAACGCATATTGAGCACAGATGCGCGCAAACCGTTTAACTGTCGAGGTGCCACGGGACACATGATGAGCGTGCATTATACCTCCCGACGCCCATTCCTGCGAGCGACTCTATTGGCATTAGTTTTCTTATTCAGCTCCTTTGCCGCCACTGTTTCTACACCGATTTCTCTTCCTTTGGAAGAAGTTGTTTCTTATACAAATGAACAATTGTATGATTACGAGATTTTCGTTGCAGACAAGAACGATACTGCAGGCGGCGATGGTTTCCTCACAACTATGGAACCCACTGGTTCTCAGAAAGAGATAGTAGTATCAGATGAAACTGCTGAGTTTAAATCTCCAAGAATGCTTTCCGATCTATACATTGAAGGATATTCTGGTGAGATTGAATTTACTATGTGGTACAAAGCAGTTGCAGGCACAGATTCAGCTACTGCTACATTTACCGTTCAGATTTTGAATGATGGACAAATTATTGCTGAAGAAGACAAAGAATTCGATGCATGTCAACAATCGTTTGGTAGCAGCTGTGGAAGTAGAGAAGCCTCAATCGAGATTCCGATTGCTGCAGGTTTCACTGTTTTACAAGATAACCAGTTAACAATTCGAGTGAGTGCTGACATGAGTGGTTGTGAATCCTCGGGAGGTGGAACAAGTCCTCCTGATGATCCTCCAGGTGGTGAGACTGAAGCAAGACAATTCGGAGGCTCAGAATGTTCAGCAACTTTGTATTTCGGAGCGATTGATGGGGGCGCGGATCAATTTACAATGATTGAAGTGAAATCAAACGCTTTATCCAACAGTATTTTGCTTGTTCAAAAAGATGGGGCAGATGTTATTGACGGTGTTCAGATTGATTGGTATCCAAATGATATCATCTCTGAACGTACAATGCAATTTAGATTCGAAGTGAAGAGTGCTTTTGGGCGCTTCGATATTAATTCAGTNCGCTTGTCAGTTCTCAATCCAAGCGGATCGTTACCAGTAGATGAGCCAATTACAGGTTCTCTCGAAGGAGTTGAAGACACATCTTGGTCTATTGCAGGCACATACGATTGGGAATATCCTGGTGGGCTAGAAGATGGNGAATACCAAGTCTCCTTGGAAATTTCTGACATTGGAGGTAATTCGATTGTAATTGAACATGAGAATATTGTGATGAATAAATATGGAATTGCTTTAAGACACGGTGACAGTCGTTCTACCGAGTATATCGCTCCATCTCAAGTNACTGCAATTCCTCTGCAATTGATGCACAGGGGTACAAGTGACCAGATGTCAGTTAGTCTAAGCCTAGTTACAAGTTTTAATTCCAATTGGAATGTTTCTTTTGATGCTCCTGCAGGATATAATCTCAATGAAGGTGGATCAATAGTCAATCCAATTCTTACTCTTCAGGCGCCCCAAGATTTGGCTAACTCTCCTACACAATTACACATACGTGCAGTTGCTGAAGCGTTAGTTGACGGTCAACCTGAGATTGTTAGTCAAGAATCATTGTATCTTGATTTAGAGAAATCAGATGTCTATGCTCCACCGATGGTTAGTATGTGGGATAATAACTTGACCTCACAGTATGACAACAGTTCTCGACCTGACTCGTTTGATACAACTATTCCACGATTTGTAGAAGATGGAGTATTTACTACATTCATTATGGAAATTTGGAATAATGGATTTGACACAGATGAATTTAGAGTTGACGTTTTGGAACGTTCAAAATCAATTATACAGGTTTTTGATAATGATACAGGTATTAGGCTTTTAGAAGATGAAGGAGATGGGACATTTCACACTGCATTATTGGGTAGACATTCCACTCAAGTTCTTCAGATTAGAGTAAAGCCATCAGATGATCGTTCAGATCCTGATTTGGGTTTAATTCATCTGGAAGTGACTAGCGAAGGCAACTCAACTAAGAAGTCTACAGTACAGTTTACTATTCAGCGAACATTNGGGATTCAGGCTACTCCAATATTTGATTGNGATGGAGCCCCACTTGGAACAGTAAACAAAACAGCATGTGTTCAAAATGGTATGTCGATGCGTTTGATGGTCACCAATAGTCTACAAGAAGGATCTACAAGTACTCCTTGGAGATTGATGGATCCTGCTGAACTTCAAAGAAATCTAGATGTTGATGAAATGTATTCTCAATGGGTTTTCAGAATAACTGATGATTCAGGNGACAGCGTCCCNATGATACAATTAGCTCCTCAACAGAGTGAAGAAGTTCATCTTTCAATTGATCCACCTGATGAAGTTGAAATGGGGTCNCATACTCTTTACCTGAGGGTTATGGAAGACTCCTCTGATTCGGACGCACGCTATTTTGATATGCCCTTCATTGTTGAAATAGGGCCGGGTTCGATTTCCTTAGAGGTNGTTCAAGTTTCAAATAATCCTGGGATCCAACCTAATGAGGAACGATCGTTACAGATGCGTGTCAAGAATAAAGGGAATCAAGAATTAATAGTTGAAATNGATATCGAATGCTCTGACTCTGCTACATCATGTGACGGATGGGATGCAGAAATAGGAGGAGGCGGCGGTGATTTAGTCATGGTTCCTCCTTATTCAGATATTTCCTTTGTAGTGGTTATTAANGCGCCTCAGGATGCTAGACAGGGGGAAACAGTCTCTTTCTCAGTTTCTGCCTCNCCTAAGACTTTTGCCGATGAAGGTGGAGAAGAATATGAAAATGCTAAAGCAGAACTTAATCTGATAATGAATGTCGAGATTCAAGATATTGTTCTCAGAATCCGTAACGAAGTAATGAATCCTAGCCCTGTTACTCTAATTTCAGCTGTAGTCACACTTTTAATTGTAGTTCTAGGTGTTCAGAATCGCCGAAATCGAAGACGTTGGGTGGATGAATTTGAAGAAGAAGAGTTTGATGAAGAAGAAGAGTTTGATCTAGACGATCTGGATGATTTACCTCCTACGATTACTGNAGTTGAAGAAGAAGAAGATGAATTTGATTTAGATATCGAATTAATTGAATGATATTCTNCAAAATGTAGTACGTATGAACTTCGCTCCATTTCCCTTAAGACCCTTCAAGATACCCTGAGGTATGGTTGAACGTATGTTGTCGGAGCCTTTCCCCCACTTTCGCCACACTGGAGTACGCATCAAGTGTAGGTCAGTATTACTGACTATGCTGATGGTTTTCGCTAGTTTGGCTGCNCTTGAATTCGCTAGCATGGGAAGCATATGCNTCNTCNGATGCNGATGGTGATGGNNTAACATATGGTTTNGAATTNTTATTGAATACNCAGCCNCAAGATTGGGATAGCGATAACGATGAACTCCCAGACGGTTGGGAATGGTTTCACGGTTTGAATCCTTTAGATGCTTCCAGTCTTACTGTAAATGGTTCTCTTGGAGATCCCGATGGAGATAGTTTGTCCAATAAGGATGAGTATCAGTATGGTATGCCTTCTAACTGGGATAGCCCCAGTACTCCTAATGTTCTTGACAACGGGGTCTGGTGGAATGGTACAGTTCCCACTAGAAATTGGGATGAAGAATCTGCAATGCAGGCNAANCAGGGNACNGGNTCAGATGGAGCAGANGAAGATCCAATGGGNAATATTTGTGCNGATGGAATGGACAANGANCGNGATGGATTAGTAGATNCTGCNGATCCTGANGGTGATGGAGANGTNGATTGTTCATCNGATGATGATGANGGNGATGGAGATATTGANGAAGATCCTGATGGATATGATACTGANAANGATGGAATGAATGATGGNTGGGAAGTTTCCAATGGNTTAGATCCTACTGTNAGAACAGGTTCTGATGGNCCGAATGGAGATCCTGATGGNGATGGATTAATCAATATCAANGAATANGTNAACCCNTCNTGGACAACNCAAAATTCNGGTACTCCTTATTTCATGCCNGGNGCNCCGAATCAACANAGAACTGAAACAGAATCACCCTGTAATCCTGTTTTAGGTATTGGTCCAAATGGTTGTGCTACTTTAACTGCAGAGGTAGATGGTGTAACATCTACAAATCCTCAACGAGCNGATACTGATGGCGANGGATTAAATGATAGTTACGAAGCATTAACATTGCTCACTGANCCTACTGATTCTGATACTGACAGTGATGGTATTTCTGATGGAAATGAAGTAAATGGGCAGTATGGCTCTCCTGCACAAGCCTCCGATCCTCGTGATAACAACACAGACGATGACCCATTCGATGATGGTGAAGAAGATATTAACGGAAATGGAGTAATTGATGGAGGAAATGAAACCGATCCTACTCGGGCGGAAGACTCAGGAGATTTTGACAACGATGGAATAGAAAATTGGGAAGAGAATCTAACATGTACAGGTTGGAATGTCGCAGATACTGATTTCGGTGGAGTAATTGATGGGTTAGAAAGAACTACAGGATTCAATACTGATCCTTGTCAATCAACGGTTGACTTCGTTACCACTTTCTCTTCTTATGATGCTAGTAATCAAGTTCTTTTCATCGCAAATGCTTCTGGATTTGGTCCAGATTTCTTTGACTGGCGACCAACGTCACCNGGTCGCATCGGGTANTATAATCTCTCTAACGGTTCTCTTGTTCCTTTTTCGTTCCAGCAAGCTGACGATGTCTCGTCCCCAAACAGGCTGATTGGGGTTAGCGTGAGCCCTCCTCCTACCACTTCTACCGTGATTCATAAGAATGGTTCTTGGTGTTGGGATGCAAATATTCAACCAAGTAGTAACGACCCATGGTGTGATGATGATTACTATGATAGTGATGAAGATGGTATTTCAGATTGGGAAGAAAATTTTGGATTCTGGGGCTTCCAATCAGATCCATTTGATGTAGATTCTGATAATGATACTGTGAATGATTTAGATGAAATTTTGAATGGTACAGATCCATTGGAACCTTGCGATAACAATCGTGATACGGATGGTGATTCATTGAATGATTACTTCGAAAATAATACTGGTTGTCCCCTATTCTATGTTCCAGGAATGGGTGGAAACGGTTCTTCTGATACATTCCTGACGAACTATGAATCTGTTGATACAGATGTTGGAGGTGTTTGGGACGGTCAAGAATACCTTGACGGAACGAATCCTCAAAACAATCCTTCTGATGATCTAAATCCCGCAGATACAGATGGCGATGGAATTCCTGATGCTATTGAAAATAATACTGGGACAAATTGGTTAGATCCTGATACAGATGGAGGAGGAATGACAGACTACCAAGAATGTCCACCCGCATTTTGGCCTACAAACTGTGCAGGTTCAGGTCAGGATCCATTTGACCCCATTGACGACATCATAGAGAATCAGGTTATTTTCTGGGCAAATAACACGTCACTGAATGTTGATCCTGCGCTAGTCCATTATTGGAGAGCCTACACCTATGACAGTTATACTGGTGTTGATTATGGAGTGAATACTTCTCTTGTTGTTCTCAATTCTATGTCTCCTGGATTTACAGATAATAATTGGATTGCTTCTACTAATTTCCATAATAATACCACTAATTGGGAGTACACATTCCCATTTATGCTACAACCGGGATCTAATGTTCCTCATCATTGGAGCACTACTCAATTTAACGGATGGGCGGATCCAACTGCAGGTTTGAATCATACGAATTATACTCATGATGTTCCATTAACTGATGTTACATTAGATTTCTTAACCGCGGATGCTCCTGAGATTTGGTTTTCAGACTCTGTTCGTTCCAATAGTACTGCGTATTCAGGAAGTACTTATGCACTAGATTTACCTAGTTATTTTACTGATAATTCATTACCTGAATCAGAAGTAAACAATATCACTCAATCTGTAATTACCTCCTCTGGTGCTTTATCTGCATGGGAAAAGATGGAAGCTTTGGCTGATTTTATTGAAAATGGAAATGCAACATTTACTCCTAGACTGAATTATGATGGCAGTGGGTACCCTCAAGGAGGCGGCCCAGATGTAGTTCAATTTGTTCTTATTGATTCTAAGGAAGGAACGTGTGATGATTGGACAACTGTTCTTACTACAATGGCTAGACTTGCAGGTTTACCTGCTCGAAAGGTAACAGGGTACATTGACGGTAGTTGGCATGGAACTGGTTACGAGGTTTTAGGTCTAAATTATGGCTCATGGGTAGAAGTTCACATGCAAACAAATTCAGCNCTNGGTAATGCAGAGATGGGTTGGGTTCCCTTCAACGCATGTCCTCCTGATGAAGATGTTGAAATTCTGAATGCTGAATGGGGGCCTCTTTTCATTGAAAGAGATGGTAGTTCTGGACAAACCTACCTGAATGGAACTCTAGTTTATTCATCAAATCAGTCTGCTGTNCCAGGAGTAGTGCTCGACTTGTATCTAGTTCCTCTTTTGTCTGCGGGAGATGTTCCTGGTTCTGCAGCACAACCCTCCCGTCAAATTGGTTCTGCAATTACAGCGGCAAATGGTACCTTCTCTTTGAAAGGTAATCCAGCAGAGTATATCCCCCCAGGTTATGGTGCATTGGTAGTAGAAACCATGCCTAGTGGTTATGTTGGTTCAAATGGCATATTCGACAATTACATTGTCAATGTTTCAGATGATGTGAATGTAACTATTGAAGCTCCGTTACCTGTAGATGAGCCAGTATTTGGTGCCGGTTCAAATACTACATTATCTGGAAGATTACAGATTGAAAACATCCCTCAAACTGATGTTACACTGTTAGATGATTGGGATCTAGATGGTGATTCGAATCCTGATGGGTTTAGCTTTGTTTGGTTTAATTTTACCTCCTCCATTTCAGGAGACCAGAGTTACACGACTTCTATTGGACCTACTGGTTTCTTTGAGATCATTATCTTCTTAGATGAAAATGAGACTCAAGGTCTCAACAATGCAACTATTGAGTTCCCTGGTTGGCATGAAGCAGATTTACAGAATGGTTCNTCCCCTCTTTACCATCTACGTCCTCTTTCCCAGACAGTAACAATGAATGTNACTCCTGCTCCTAATTTAGATATAGTTCTAGAGGGTCCATCTTCCAATAATTCTCTACTCGAGATTAATGATTCAATTTTCATGAATGGTACTGTGCTTAGTCGGGGGCTCAATCCAGCACCTATGGAAGGTACTCTCTACCTCCAAATGCGTGTTAATGGTTCAGGAGCTCCTTATACTGACATCTCTTCTTGGACTTTAAATTCAACAACTTGGAGCGGCAATCCGGGTAATTTTTCAATTTCGTGGATCATGGATCCTTCCATGGTACCGATTTCGCCAGGTTTTGTTGATATTAGGTTCACATTTGATTCATCAACATTAGAAGCGGATGACCAAGTTTTCATGCCACCTGGTTTTGGCCTCAAGAGTTTCGTGACATTTGATTACCTATTCGATCCTATTCAACGCGACCAAATGGAATTAATCAATATTGCAATGTTCGATCACACTGGTGGAACTGAGCAACCATTCAATGGAACCTATCAGACTGAAATTAATGGTGTTTTGGTAAATACTACTATCGATCCGGAAGATGGAGGGTTTACCTTTGAATACACTTCTCCTATTGTTCCTGCAGGAGATTATCCATTATGGATAAATTATTCTGGATCAACCTGGTATGACTCTGCCTCAAATAATACCACTATTCGAATTAGTGGACTAGGAACTGTCTCGGCAACATTAGGTCAAAGTTGGACTCATATTGGCGACTCTAATTACGTAACTGGTGAAATTCGTGATTCTAATATTACTGGGTCCCCATTGATTTTGAATAACAATTCATCGATTATTCTAACCATGGAATTACCAGGTACAGGTCCTTCAGGACCGATGGGCGAACCTCCCGCTCCTGATATTATTGATCTAGGGTCTGGGTGGTTAAACACAAGTACGGGCCAATACAATGTTAGTTTTGTAATCCCTAGTTTCGTTGGAGCAGGAGTGTATGATCTAGTAGTTGCATCTGACTTCAGTATTAGTCCCCCTACAGGCGGGGCATACTACTCTACTGAGGAGGGCGCAAGTATCCTTATCGGTGTAGAATCAGAATCTGTTCTGAATGCAATCGATCCTCCATCAAGCGTAATTGCTGGAGATATTTTAGAAGTAAATGTTTCAGTGACCGATATTGCTGATGGTTCGAATATTACAGGTGCCGCAGTACAGATGATTTGGGATTGGGATGGTCCTAATAATCAGACACTTTCGTCTGCAACAAGTGGTAATCAAGATGGTATTGCTCGTTTCAGTCCAACAATACCTGTAGGAACTGATCCTGGATATTACGATGTCAGAATATTGATGCCTGACGACGTGACAGATCCATTATCCACTGGCTCTGCTAGATGGATTGGAAACTATACTGATGTTAATATCACAGTATTGGTCCCAACTTCAGTTGTTATTGATTCAATCATTCCTCCTACTTTCATTACAGCAGGTTCTACATTTGTTGTTGAAGGTTCTGTAGAAGATTTCAATGATCCAAATCGTAATTTTAGCGGACCAATTGATGTATCTGTGTTCTTTGAAGGAGATCCATCTGAGATTCTAATTTCATCATACACTACTGCAACAAATGGTACTTTCAATATCACTGTACCTACTGATCCTTTATTAGATGGAATAACAAGTGGAAACAAGACATTATTGATTCAGGTTCTTGAAGACACTAATCCATTTTATCTTCCGAGTAATATTTCTCAGCCAGTATTGGTAAAGGGAGTTACTGGATTCTCACAAATTTCTCCACTAATCCCGGTTATTGTTAATCGAGGTGATTCTATCGACTTTGGAGCTACTTTGGTTGAGGAATCGGATCAAGATAGACTTCTATCAAACCAGACAATTTCAGCTACATTCCATGAAACAATATTGGCGGATGAGATTACAAATGATACAGGAGTAGTAAGATTCAATTTCACAATTCCGAGTTCACACCCGTTGGGTATGATTAACATTAATTTAGACTATTCAGGTAATTTCACTTTAATTGCTAACAATCGAACTTTCAGTACAGTAACTGTCAGAACAATTACAATTTTAGTTGTTGATTCAATCTCTGCTAATCCAGTTGCAGGTGATACATTCAATGTTTCAGGTACTCTCACTTCAGAGAATGGTTCTGGAATAATTGATAGAAATGGGAATAATCTTCTTCCAGTTCTTGGTTTAACTATTGATGGATTTACTGACTCCTTTACGGTAGTGAACGGAACCGTTTATGACGGAAATTGGACTGCAAGTATCACTCTNGATCAAGATTTCCCCAGAGGGAATCACACTGTCAATGCAACATATACTCCTGGAGTGAACTATTTCCTAGGCTCGACGAATGGAACAGCTTTCGACAGCCGTGGTTATACTGTGCTTGATTTTAGTGACCCTCTTGANTTAGATCCTGATAGAAGAACNATTAGAGGAGACAATGTCACCGTTGCTCTTTCTCTATTAGATAATGCGGGGGCTCCTGTCGAAAATGCGTCAATTAATATCTCAATAAATGGATTGACATCTTTTGAGATTTTTACTGACGAAAATGGAATAGGAATTGGTAACTTTAGTGTTCCAAATACTTGGGTNGCTGGTCCTTTAACCATCAACGCTACACATGACGGAATACCTGGGACTACCGGTGTTCTTGGTGATTCTACATTCACTCGAGTAGTAATACTGGCCCCAACAATCCTTACAATTGATTCTGTTGAAGGAGATCTAATCGCAGGTCAGACAATTATTGTAAACGGTACATTACTTGACGAACATGGTTCCTCATTGTTGAACGAAACAGGTGATCCAGTGGGTGGGCTAGTCCACCTCGCCATTGATGGAGAAGATACAGGTTCAGGTACAATAGTTCAGTCAGACCCAATTAGTGGATCGTGGTCGATTTCTTACACATTACCACTAGAAACAACTCCCGGACCTCACAATGCTACTGCGTTTTTCCTAGGAGGTTTCCTTTGGGTAGATCCTATGGGTCAAGGTGATTCTCTGAATCCTGAGTATTATCTTGAATCAACTGATACCTTAGGATTTGAAGTATCAGTGCCTACAGAAATACGTTTATTCGGTGGAAATACAGATGTTACTCGTGAAGAACTTCTAGATCTCACCGGCGTTCTTGTTGATATTGTCGAGCGACCAATTCCTGACATGACTCTTAGTGTTTGGATGAATGGGCAGTTCTTGACAAATGTAACCTCCGATGAAGAAGGGGTTGTTTCGATATTGTATCCTGTACCTAGTGATATGCCTTTAGGAACTCAAAATGTTGAGGTTCGATTCGCGGGAGCTCCTCTTTATCTATCATCAAATGCAACAACTACTTTTGATGTATACGCTCCAATAGTAATGACTGTAGATACGATTGATACTGCAGCAGTTGGCGATACTGTCACAATCACTGGAACAATAAGGGATAATATCCCTGAAAATTGGGTCCCAGGTCATATTGTTACTGTACGAGTGGATAACAGTATAATTGGTTCAGCCACCACTGAAGTAGATGGTTCTTGGTCATTAGATTGGATAGTCGGTCCAGCATTCTCTATCGGAATTCACGAAATTGTTGCTTATTCAGAGCCTCAAGGATTTTACTTGGGAGGTGAATCAAACACTAGTATTGTGATTAAGCACAATGCAGAGATTACTAACCTTGTAGTTGATGAAGGTGGAGTAGCCACAAGAGGAGAGACTTGGAATCTTTCAGGTATTTTGGTAGATGGAGATACAAGTCCTCGGATTCCAATTGAAGGTGCAATTATTACAATAGAAGTAGATGGTTCCATTCTAACTACAGTTACTACAGATTCTAGTGGGGCATTTTCCACTCAAATACCTGTATTAGTCTCTTATGAACGCGGTTTACATGCAATTCGAGTTTCATATGATGGGAATGATCAATTTATCGGAGCAGAGGCAAATGCTACAGCATATACTTGGTCAGATGTTAACATTGAGATTATTGATGTATCAGAGAATAATATCCGTGGAAACCAATCTCATCCAATTGAGATTACGGGTCGAATTGTAGAGATAGGTGGAACGGGGAATACTGTCATTGATTCAGATATTTCCTTAATTTGGGCTGGAGCAGTTGAATCTGATGCTATTGTCACATGGGATAATGCCACTGGCCAATTCAAAATTTCATTAATTGGAACATCTCCTATGCAAGGTGATCTGGAATTCACAGTACGGATGGCTCAGGATAGTCCTAGATTCTTTAATGAAGCAGAGAAAGTTGGAATTGATGCTTTCTTGATGGTTCCCGCGTCATTTGCTGCATCATCTGTTCAAGTCGGACTTGATTCTCGTGAAATTATTGGAACAATAACGGTCACAGCTACTGATACTGGTGAAAGAATTGCTAATGTTTCGATGACTGCTTTATTGTTTAATCAAACCTCTGAGATTTTCCAGTTTGGTAAATTGTCGGACGAAAATGGAATATTTGAGTACACCTTCTTCAGTTTGGAGCCTCAACCTACATTTTCAGATACTGCTCACTGGGGTTCATTTGAGATTCGCCTAAACACAACATCTCCGTTGATTGCTCCTGATGATCGTGGTGATTTACTGAATTTAGTTGTTGATCTGTCATACGTTCAACTCGAGGAATCTAATTCGATGTTAAGCCCGAGTTCAATTGCAATTATTGCTATAATTTTACTTGCTGCGGCAGGCGCAGTAATTCAGATGAGGCGTAAGCAAAGTGCAATTGAAGAAATTCAAGATATCTTCACATATACTGCAGAATTACTAGCAGCAGGAGATGAGATTAGAGAAGCAATTTTCAATTGTTATGAAGATCTATGTCTCGTATTGATGCAGAACGGATTCCTCAGGAGAGATTTCGAAACTGTACGTGAATTTGAGATGGCAATTAGACAGGCATTACCTATTCGTGAATCAGCTTTGGAAGCCCTTGACCAAGTCTTTGAAGAGGCTCGTTACTCATCTCATGAGATGGGTGATTCTCACAAAGCAGCTGCTCAGGAAGCACTTTCAAACGTAGTTTCTGAAATTCAGAATATGGCTGAAATCCCTGCTAGGTGATTATTCAGTTAGGCGTATTTCTAATCTACCCTTAGAGTGGGATGCGCTAAGAATCTCTCTTCCACTTGGCAAGGCGGTTACCACTGGTTCCAAGCCTTCTCGATCTATTCGTAGATATGAAGTACCTGAATGAATCCCTACTTTGACATCTATGCATTCCGAAGGTATGCCTAACGTCATGATTGACACTCCATCAATTAATGCTACTGCATCTAAAGAAGCACCAAGTAGGCCCTGAGCAAATAGTTGAGCATCTGCTTGCCTAGTCCGTTCAACTATTTCACTCGCATCTTGTAAAAATTGTTCATGTGAATTCATTGCGGGAGAATCTGAACTTGTTGTAGAAATAAAATGAGAATGTAGTTCTGAAGCTGTAGCATCTAGACTATGCCCAATTTCTGGATTTTCATCATTGCGCTCTATCTCAATTGAGTGCCAGTGTATGTCGGACATTGTCTACCCCAAGTGCTGCACAGTCATCAACCCTCGCAGTCATTCACTATGTCTTGCTGGCTCAGGATGGCGAGAAAAGAACCGCCTCACAAGACGTTCAGTAGAGCCTGAGTCAACGGTTTCAAACATTTTTAGATTTCTTGGCAAACAACTTCTGTATCCTCTATCTCCTACTCTTCTATCAAGTATGACTACTATTGCCCTATCATCTGCTTTTCTTATCGGTCTGCCCATTGCTTGTAGAATTGAATTAATAGCCGGTTGGGCTGCAGAATATTTCCATGCATTTCTTTCTCCAAATCTTTCGGAAACGTAATCCTTCAGAGCTTGATTTGAGGCAGTTGGTCTAGCCATTGGTATTCCGATACAGATTACTGCATCTAGGATATTTTCATCATAGTCAATACCTTCAGATAAACGAGCATTATACACCCCTGCAAGAATACATCTTTGACCGGAATCTCTTGATTTTTTGAGTTGTATTAATGCATTTTCGACTTGAAATTTAGTCCAATTTCTTTCTTCAACGATTACTCTTCTACCTGGCCATGAACCCTCATTGATAATATCCTCAAGTAAGTCATACGATGGTAAGAATACTGCAACATGTCCTGGTGTTTGTCGAAGTACACTGTGTATGTGTTCCCGTATTAATCTAGTATTTTCTACACTTCTATTCGAATATTTTGTTGTTACATCTGTTGCAATCAAAACTGGTCTTCGATCGTTTTCAAATGGACTCGAATATTCTTCATAGATTACTTCCCTGTTATTTGGTACTCGCAAGATTTCACCGTACATGGAAGGAGGGAATAATGTTCCAGACATTAGTATAGCTCCATAGCATCGTGAAAAAATGGGTTGGGAAATGACTCCTGGATCTAATAAATACGTTGTAATTCTACCTTCCTCTTTAATCCCAAGAAGATCGAAAACTGTGGCTAGAGCTTTCTCTCCACGTCGTTCATTCAATATCGTTAAAATTTCTGCTAATCTATAGCATGCGAGGTCTTGCTCATCGTCTAAATCTTCATCAAAGTCTACTTGCACCTGTTGCAGAGTTTTGATAAAATTAGGAAGAGTAATCGGTTCATCGATTGTCTCTAACAAAGAGTTTTCAAAAATATCTAATATTTCTATGGGGGATGTCATCATTTCTTCTTGAGTACCTAGCATTTTTTTGAGTTCTACAATATATGTCCCGAAATTTTCCCTTATTCTGGATAATGCTGCTTCAGATTTCCTTGCGTTTTCTAAATCATTATGATGGATTTCATTATCTCGATTTTCTCCCATCATCTTTGCCATATGGTTGTCTAAAAAACCTCTATGCTCTTCCATTTCATTAAAAGCATCCCTAATGACTTGATTTGTCAACCTTCTCTCTAATCCCATCCTAATCCGGTTTGGTAAATTATGTGCTTCATCTACTACAATAATTGTATCTTCAATTTCAAGACCCATTGAAGGTAGTGATGCTTCTCTTATACTCTCTACAAATACATGATTATAATCACAAACTATCACATCCGAATCTTTCACAGAAGATCTTGCAGTAGACCAAGCACAGATACCTCTGTTTCTGCTTAATTCAATGACTTCATCAACATGTCTTGGCTCGTTTAAGATGAAATTTCGGAGATTATTCCTACCTAATGTTTTCATATCTTCTGGCACATCTGATTCACAATTACACTTTCCCGAAATTCTGTCTACTTCTTTACACATTGACTCTCTTCCAATCATATCTACTAATTTGATTGGGTCGTTGGAATTCATTTTTTGATTAATTTTTCTGACTGAATCCACTACAATTCTATGTTGACTTTGTCTTCCAGTAAGGAATAATACCTTTTTTTGTCCATCAGGATGATTTTTGGCAGCAGATAAGGATGATGATAGAGCAGCAGCAGTTTTCCCAATCCCAGTTGGAGCAGCAGCAAATAGAAATCCACTATTTTTGAGTACTTTGTTTCCATCTTCTATCATTTTTATTTGACTTTCACGAAGATTATCGTGGGCCACGAACTCAAAATCTTCGCCGGCCATATCTCTCACTCAAACTCGGCCCCTCAAGAAGATTAGGTGACTAGCCTTACGGCAGAATCAATTAGGTTGCCCCGAAAATCGGGGCGGTGTGTGGGTGATCATACATTTCTTTGAACTTGCAGAGCTCTTTCCCTGAGTTTTTCAAAATTGCTTTGATTGAAAGGGTTCCCCGCGTGAGCGGGGGTGTGTGTGGTGAAAATGGAAGAAGAGGCGACTGCTCTATCTCTTATTTGATCAAGGTTATGTTGAAGTAATTCTCTAACTGGATTAGATTTGGTACATTTTGCCAGCATTGTATTTCTTAGGGCACTTCTTAATTTCAAAGGTAGAAAGACATTGGTAGCAGGGGGGTTTTGATGCCCCCCTGCATTGGTTGAGTTCCCATCCCCTACCATGTCCTTTTGCCCCCCGTTAAGGTGTGTGATCCTCTCTTTGCCTCAGGCGATTTGCCAGTTGTTGATGCCGTGTTTCTAGTACGGTTTGAAGGTCATCTGAAGCCAACATTTCGGCTTTCATATGGGTTCTTAGTGCAGCTCTAGTAACTTGGTCTGGTGAATCTCCGTGGATACCGCAGAACATTTCGATTTTGTCTGTGAGATCCATCCCTAAGTCTACAGAAATAGTTCCTCCAACTGCTCTTGAAGGAGATGCTTCAATTAATTGACGAACAGCGAGTCTGATGACATCTGATCTATTCCTCATCCCATCTAGTCCAACCATTTGGTCCAAGGCCATAAGATGGTCCTCAGGAATTCTGCACTGTACCATTGGACTGATATTGGACATTCTCCGCGACCTCCGCCCCAATGGGGTCGCCACTAGTATATAGTGTATTTCATTTGCAATACATTTGTATTACAATAGAATTTTTAATTAGATTCGTTATGCGTCTGTCGTTTTACCTTCCACCATCTCCAAATAAGTAGTCCAATTAAAGTTGAAGTAGCATGGCCAATTGAAATCGCAGCATCTGTGCCGTAACTAGTGTAATTCCAGACCTCAAATAAGAAAACAAGTATCAAAGGAAATTGAGGTTTCTTAGCATGAAAAGCCAGTGCCCCCAAAGCTCCAAACATTCCAATTGATCCGCCACGAAATGACCTGCTCATTACATTAGAAAACAATTCGATATCAGGATTAATGCCGAAACCAATGTTGTAAAAAATCGCCATCAAGATTGATGTTAATACACTAGTTCCTATGAATATGAATCCTGCACTTTTCCAATTATTATGTGCTTCGAAGGATTGTAAAAAGAACATTATTCCCGCTGTTACATACATTGCGTGTACAGTGTCCCAATGTGCAAAGGGTGAAATTATTAGCGATAAAAAGAAAACTAGGGGGTTTGATGTTAATTCATTTGGGTCCATTCTAGCGATATCTTCAGCTATTGTTCTGAAATCGTAATATGCACTACCTTCTACTGCTTCATTGATAAATATGACATATATCCACAATATTGTCAGATATAAAATAGTAAATCTCCTGGTTAGAATTATCTCAATAGGGTTCAGTATATTTCCAGATGCATCTTTCCAAGGAGCCACGAATCCAAGAAGATTCTTTGATGTCTTGTCACCTCCTTTCTTATGAGAGGTTTCAGGAATCATGTTCCTCTGTTGATAGTTCTTGATATCAAACCTCTCTTGCTGATTTTTGATTAGTTGAATAAATTTTCATTCATTAAGGCGATTTGGCCATATAGTTGAGACATTACCCAGACACATGAATAGTAAGAGTGAGAGTAGAGGACTTTACATTTTGATGAGGACCGTTCAGGTTGCCTTAGCAGATGATATTGTTACTGATGATGAGTCTGCAATGTTGAAAGTCATTGAATCAGTTATGGGATTAGATTCAGGTAGTGTACAAGATTGTTTTGCTATAGCTAGAGGCGATATGCTATCTCCATTTAGTGATACGGATGTCGAGGCGCATACAAATCGAAAGTTAGGGGATCTTGCTATGTACCAAAATGTGTTGATTACTGCATTAGATGATGAAGTGATTACAGATGATGAGATGGCAATGTTAGATGTTCTAAGGAGAGTTCTACGTCTACAATCTGATGAACATGCTCTAATGGTTGAGCAAATTCGGTTACTTGCCTCTCGTTCTGATACATCAGAGAGACTTACTGAACGCATGGAAAGATATCTAGTAAGGCATCCATTCTCTTGAATACTTGACTTTTCTGTCCGAATCACCTAAATCCTGTGTTTTCCCTCGATGTCTATGAATCGGCGTTTGAGTGTTGTCCTAGTGATTTTGTTTCTCACTCCAGTATTGGTCTCTTCTTTAGATAACGAAGGCTTCATTCAGTTAGACGGAGAAGAAGATGGTCAACAATATATTTCCAAAGCAAGCTCATCTCAATTACTTTGGTTTGAGAATGCAGGTGGAACTGGATCAGATAATATTCAGGGGATTGATGTAGACGATTTTGGTAACGTATACGTTTGTGGATATTATCATCAAACTATGAATTTGGGAGGGATCTCTACTCCTGCTTCAATTAGTAACACTGCAGATATATTTGTTGCTAAATTGTCAGTAACTGGTGAATGGTTATGGGTCAAGACTGCTGGTTCAACTAATTCAGATTATTGTTACGATATAGATGTGGACAAGGGTGGTAATGTTAGTATTACGGGTATTTATTACGGTTCTATTCAATTTGGAAGTGACTCTCATTCTTCTAGTGGTTCTTACGATATTTTTGTTGCACTATTGGATACCAGCGGAAATTGGATTTGGTCAGAAACAGTGGGGGCAAGTAGTAGCGATTATGCCCATGGTGTGGCTCTAGCAGAATCTGGGAATGTGTATGTAACTGGATATTGGTCATCTGGTTCTCTAAATTTTGGTTCTGCTGGTTCAATTACATGTGGTAGTTGTTACTCAGATGCTTTTCTGGCTAGTCTTGATTCTCAAGGGAATTGGCGTTGGGTTGAAAGGATTGGAGGTAGTTACTACGAGAGAGGACGTTCAGTAGCAGTTGACGCTCAGGAACGAGTGTATGTTACTGGAGAATTCTCGTATAATGTTGAGTTCTCAGGGATGACATTGAACAATGGAAATCGTGGTTATGACTATTGGGGCTTTATTGCGCAATATTCCTCTTCCGGTAGTCATTCTTGGGCGGAGGAATTTGGATACAGTTCCTATGAGACGTATCCTGAGGGAATCAGTGTAGATTCAGGTGGTAACGCTACTGTTTGTGGTAGATTTTATTCATATTCTGAATTTTCGGGAAATAGGTTGCAATCAAATCAGAATAGTTGGGATATGTTCGTGGCTCAAATCTCGCCAACAGGTAATTGGAATTGGTACGACAAGGGAGGGGGTAGTAGCACTGATTATTGTTATGAAGTTTCCACTGAATGGGATTCAGGTGAGATAGCTGTTACTGGATATTATTACAACACAGCAATTTTTGGAGCATATGGCCTTAGTAGCACAGGATCAAATGATGTATTTGCTGCAACACTTTCCTCTTCAGGCACATGGAATTGGGTCAAAGGATACGGTTCTACCTCTGGAGACTTGGGGTATGGAGCCGCAATTCTTGGAAATGAAACATATTTTGGTTTCAATTACCCTATCTCAATAACTATTGATGGCTCATCAGTTTCTCATAGTGGTTCTAATGATTTTGTTATAGTTGTCCATGGTATCGATTCTGATGGTGATAAAGTGGGAGATCGTACCGATAAATTCCCTATAGATTCTACTCAATGGTCAGATTTTGATGGTGATGGTTTTGGTGACAATTGGGGCGAACCATCTTGGAATGCTTCCAGATTAGGTGGTCTCGGAGTTTATCGAGATGGAGCAACAACTCCTGATTTTTGTCCGGTAGTCTATGGTTCAAGCACGAGAGATGTATTTGGTTGTCCTGATGAGGATGGAGACGGTCAATCAGATTCTAATGATGCATTTTTGGGTAATTCTACTCAATGGGAAGATACAGACTCAGATGGATTTGGAGATAATGCTCTGGGAGAAGCTCCAGATGATTGTCCAAATGTATGGGGCACCTCTACAAAAGATTCCTATGGTTGTACTGATTTAGATGGTGACGGTTGGTCAGATCTCGCTGATGATTTCTTCAATAAGCCGTCACAATGGAATGATACTGATGGCGATGGGATGGGGGATAATTGGCGTGTATCATCTTGGAATTCTTCTCGAATGTCTCATTGGCCAGGAATGTGGGTAGAAGGGGCCTACCTTCCAGATCCTAGTCCTTTAGATAGAGATAATGACGGTTTTGAAGATATTGAACTTGGGAATTCTATTGGTCCCTTTGATGATTGCCCAGATACCCCTGGTACTTCATTCAGAGATCGTATAGGCTGCGTTGATTCAGATGGTGATGGTTGGTCAGATATTTCTGATGCAATGCCAGATAATCCCAACCAGAATTCAGATTCAGACGGTGATGGATTTGGAGATTCACCTGGCTTCCCAGATTCAGATGATTGTCCAACTCGTCAAGGAACCTCATCTGTTGATCAAATTGGATGTCCTGATAATGATGGAGATGGTATCTCTAATGATGGTGATGATTGTCCTGTAGATTTTGGTCAATCATCTAACGGATGTCCAGACACTGACGAAGACGGCATCCCAGATGTAGCCGAATCGGGCTTAGTAGATGATTGTCCTACAGAATGGGGTACCTCAACTGAGGATAGAATAGCTTGTCCAGATCGAGATGGTGATGGTTGGTCAGATGTAGGTGATACATTCCCCTCAGATCCAAGTCAATGGGAAGATACTGATGCAGACGGATTAGGCGATAATCCCAACGGGACAGATCCCGATAGTTGTCCAGAGGAATATGGAGAATCTACAGAAAAAGGATTAGTTGGATGCTTAGATTCTGATGGAGATGGTTTTGCAGACATTATAGATGGAAATTTTAGTGTCCCGGGTGGATGGGCAAATGATGCCTCTCTATGGTCTGATACTGATGGTGATGGATGGGCTGATCAGCAAGGTTTTGAACAAAGTGATGATTGTCCTTTAGTAGCAGGTAACTCAACTCAATTTACAAAAGGTTGCCCTGATTTTGATGGTGATGGATGGGCCGATATGGTAGATCCAGATGATGATAATGATGGTTTTACTACTTTTGATGAAATTAATGTTGGAACTGATCCATTTGACGCTAACGATGTACCATTAGATGTAAATGGAGATAATATTCCGGACCAGTTACAACAAAGTTCCACATTAGATCCTGCCGTACAAACAGGAGTATCAATTGGGATATTGGTCATTATATCAATTGGAGCATTGATGTCATTATTAGTTTGGAGATCATCTACTGGTCGGAAAAGTAATTTTGAAAGATTAAGAAATTTAGTAGATAATGCTGAAGGATATGAGGGCATTCTTGAAGTTGAGAAAGAAGTCGAGGCATTGTCTGAAAAAGGTAGCATTGATGCTGGACAGACTGCTCTTTTATTCGATCGAATTGGAGATAAGCGCTACCGTCTTGAAGAGGAGATGAGAGTTGCTCAGCAGGCTGAATGGTGGGCTCATCAACAAGCTCAAGGACAGCAGATTCAGCAGCAGGTAAATCCAAATGCAAATTCTCAACAAGGATGGGGCCAACAAGGTTGGAATCAACAATAGGGATAGTAGGGTTCATTTCTAAGTCTGCACGGGCATGAATCAATGAGAGTCATCAATGACACTATACACGGTTCATTTTCGATTGATGGTGTTAAAGAAGATTTACTCTCAACTCCGGAGTTCAATAAACTAAGTCATATCAAACAATTAGGTCTTGCTCATTTGGTTTTTCCTGGTGCTCATCATACTCGTTTTGAGCATTCTCTTGGAGTTTCTCATTTAGCTGGACGAATGGCAGACAGTCTTTCTCTTTCTGAAGAAGAATCTACAATTGTAGAGGTTGCAGCAATGCTACACGATGTTGGCCATGGCCCGTATTCTCATACTTTAGAGCATATTCTCCATGAGAGAGGAGGAGCAGATCATATGCATATAACTGAGGGAATTATTACNGGGGATTATGAGATACTTTCTGATGAGGAGCGATCTCTTTTCCCAGAACGACGCACAGTTCCCGAGATTTTGGAATCTTATGGAATCGATCCTAAAGAGGTTTCATCATTGATTCATGGTCCTGATGCTGGAGGCAAAGAAAGAAATTTGTTTCATTGGGGAGAGGGTGCAGAAGCCTTTCATTCTCAAGATCATACTATGGGTCATTTAGTTCATGGCCCTGTTGACTGTGATCAAATGGATTATCTCTTGAGAGATGCACATTTTACTGGTGTGAGGCATGGAATAATTGATCATCATCGATTGATTCATTGTATGGAGAGACATTCTGGAGATATTGCTATTTCAGAAGGGGGCCTATCGGCGTTAGAAGGAATGATGACGGCTAGAGCTCTGATGTACAGTGCAGTATATTTTCATAAAGTCACTAGAATAACAGAAGTAATGCTTTCTAGGGCAGTAGAACGGTCCGAAGAAAATCTCCCAGAAGCTGTTCAAATGCAACGCATGGTTGACGCCGAAGTTTGGCATGCTTTGGATTCAGCTGGTCCTTTTGCTAAAGATATGATTAAACGCCTGAAATATCGTCAATTATTGAAGAATTGTTTGACCAGGAGAATGGATGAACTAACTCCCGCACAAATAGATCGTTTGGTCCACTTAGCTACAAATTCCGAGGACAGAATTCAAGTTGAAGATGAAATCGCTAGACGTTCTGGCCTAGATCCAGGATATGTTTGTATTGATGTTCCATCAATCAANTTATTACTTTCCGAACCTAGAATGGCAGCAGTAGATGTTCGAATTATAGGGAAGGACGGGCGAACAAGATGGTTCCGCGAACATACTCCTGTTGCAGATGCACTAAGAAAAAGACAAGTTAGCCAGAATGCTATGTCTGTGATAACTCTGAAGGGATACGAAGAGGCGGTCGCTAATANTGCAGAGCGAATTATCTATTNATAGGGTAAAAAAAATCATCCAACCTTTCAAGTGCTTAATTGATTTCGATTAGGNTATCCCTTGCGGTTAGTACCTCGGAGAGATGTAAAATGCATAGTCACTTGAAAGAAGTTTATGAGAATGTTAAGAGAAGAGATCCTGGTCAACCTGAATTCCATCAAGCCGTTTTAGAGGTTCTTGAAAGCCTAACTCCCATNGTTGACGAGCGACCTGAATTTCTTGAAGCTAATATTTACAATCGGGTTGTAGAACCAGAACGTATAATCCAATTTAGAGTTCCGTGGGTAGATGATGATGGTAAGNTGCAAGTTAATCGTGGATTTAGAGTTCAGTTTAACGGTGCTATTGGTCCATACAAAGGTGGATTCAGATTTCATCCCTCTGTTAATGCGTCTATTCTCAAATTTTTAGGATTTGAGCAAATTTTCAAGAATAGTTTGACTGGGCTTCCAATGGGTGGAGGAAAAGGAGGATCTGATTTTAATCCAAAAGGTAAGTCAGATAATGAAGTAATGAGATTCTGCCAGGCATTTATTGGTGAATTATGGCGCCATATTGGTCCAGATACGGACGTTCCCGCAGGTGATATTGGAGTAGGAGGACGTGAGATTGGTTACATGTTTGGAATGTACAAAAAGATGGCCAATGAATGGTCTGGAGTTCTTACGGGGAAAGGTTTGCCTTATGGTGGTTCTCTAATTCGTCCTGAAGCTACCGGATATGGTTGTGTTTATTTCGTTCGTGAAATGTTAGCGACTAAGGGGGAATCGATGGAGGGAAAGAGAGTTTCAATTTCAGGCAGTGGTAATGTTGCTCAGTTTGCTACCGAGAAAGTCTTAGATCTAGGAGGTATTCCTGTTACTTTTTCTGATTCTAGTGGTTTTATTTACGATCCCTCTGGAATAACTCGAGAGAAACTTGCCTGGGTAATGGATCTCAAGAATGAACGTCGTGGACGAATCAAGGAATATGCTGACCATTTTGATGGTGTTGAGTATCATGAATCAAAGCCCGAACCTTCAATGAATGGTCTATGGTCAGTTGATGTAGATGTAGCTCTCCCATGCGCAACTCAGAATGAACTCAATGGTGAAGAAGCAGATGCTCTTGTTGCTAATGGTGTAATGGCGGTTGGAGAAGGAGCGAACATGCCTTGTACTCCTGAAGCTGTGGAAGCCTTCCAAAAAGCTGGAGTTCTTTTTGCACCTGGAAAGGCATCTAATGCAGGTGGTGTCGCAACTTCTGGCCTTGAAATGTCTCAGAACTCCCTTAGAATGTCATGGACTCGAGAAGAGGTAGACCAGAAATTAGATGGAATAATGGTAGGCATTCACAAGGCGGCGTATGAAACTGCTGAGAAATATGGTCGACCTCATGATTATGTGTTCGGAGCTAATGTTGCAGGATTCCTAAAGGTTGCAGAAGCAATGCTTGCACAGGGTTCTTGGGGTTAATTTCTAACTTTTACTCAATAGGTAAAGATGGATAACCTAGCCACTGCTTCACTCATTTAACATTCCCTCCGAAATCTTCCATAGTTGTCTTGCATTAGAGTCGTTACGAGCGTGACGATTACCACGGTTCCTTTTGGAGCTAACCCAATATTCACCGGTTGAGGTGGCAGCGTCTTCGCTCAAAGCAAGATGTAAACCGGTAGTTGCACCTTTCCTCGAGTTGATCATAAATAGACGAAATAGGGGTAAAAACAGACGCATTGGCCCGCCAGAACTCGAACCGAAGCGCGTGCGAACAACACCTGGATGGAAGCAATGTGTTGTGATTCCAGTTCCTTCCAAATTACGAGCCAATTCGCGCGTAAACAAGATGTTGCAGAGTTTAGAATTNCCATAGGTTCGCCATTGACTGTAAAACTTATTTTCCCAATTTAGGTTATTCAATTTGAGATTAGCCATCCTGTGAGCTTCTGATGCAGTGTTTATGATTCGACTACCTTCAGTCGCTTTAAGCAATGGCAAGAATGTCTTTGTCATCATAAAGTAGCCCAGATGATTGACGCCAAATGTCATCTCATGTCCTTGTACAGTCTTTTCTCTGCGTCCCCATATCGCACCTGCATTGTTAAGAAGCACATCAAGACGATCGAACTTGGTGGTAAATTCAGTATGAAGTTTCGATATGTTGGCAAGGTCGCTCATATCGCATATCATCATCTCAACTGAGTCGCCAAATTCTGCTTGCAATTTCTCCAAAGCGGGCTGTCCGCGTTCTGCGCCCCTGCTCACCATTACAACGTGGAATCCAGCNTGTGCCATACCTCTGCATAATTCGAACCCTATACCCGAGTTTCCACCACTGACNATGCAAACNCGGCCTTCCATAGTCAACCGTAGTATGACCTGTTCTTAGACCATTGTTGGNGCNGGATGNTCATCNCCTTTATCATCNGGNTTNCGNACTCTAGTCCAAACATTTGTCATTAATTCGTCATGACATNTTTTACANTAATAGAATCGCCGATANGCNTCTCTAAACGANTATGCNTTTTTNCCAGTNGCNACTAAAAATCCCTCTGGAGAAAGACGCGAAATTACCTCGCCTTCTTCGCCACAATCTGGGTAGTCACATTTCGGCATGTATTCACCTGACATTCACATCACTTGAATCATTGTCATGATTCTCCTGTTTTTTCTCCTTCATCATTATTGGGAGTAATCACAACTAGTACCATATTTGCTTCAACATTATCTCCTTCTGAACAGCTTATTGAAGATATTTTTCCTGATACGGGAGCAGTTACTTCATTTTGCATTTTCATTGCTTCCAGAATCAATATTACTTGTCCTTCAATTACCTCTTGACCTAATGTAACTTCTAAAGTAACAATTTTTCCTGGAATACTAGTCGAAACGGTACCCGATTTTACTTTTGAACCTCCTCTTCCACTTCTTCTTCTTGGAGCAGGAGGAGACCCGGCGTCCTCTGGTAGTTTAACGATAAATTCAGTCCCTGAAACTGTGGCTCGTAATTTTCCCTCATCGATTTCTTCTATATCCACAGAGAAAATTTCTCCATCAATATCGATTTCATACGTTTCTGGCATAAATTCACCTCCAAGTACTTCTTGAATTCCTCGATTGAATCAGATTATTTGTTCCGAATCTCATTCGACGATGATCTTGAGCGAACGCAGGTCCTGTCATTCGGCCAATATCTGCCATATCTTCGGGATTTCTAGAAATATGTAATTTAATTGCCAAGGCGACAGCAAGTCGTAATTTATTATCAACTAGATCATTATTCACATCTCTTGATTCTCTTAATATCCGTCCAATTTCTGATGTAAAAGATGTTTTTTCATCCATATGATTACCTCAGAGTGGGATGTTACCGTGTTTTCGAGTTGGTCTTGGTTCTTCCTTATCCATTAGGTGGCCAAGTGCTCTTGAAAGACGTTCACGAGTTTCTGCTGGATCTACCACGTCGTCAAGATAACCCAGAGAAGCCGCTTTGTATGGAGTAGCAAAAGATTCTGTATAATCATCCACTAATCTTTGGCGTTCTTGATCTGGATTGGTAGAAGTTTGAATTCTTTTTCTATGGATGATCTGTACTGCTCCTTCAGCACCCATTACCGCAAGTTGGGCAGTTGGCCAAGCGATATTGTAATCTCCTCTGATATGTTTTGATGACATTACATCATAAGCGCCACCATATGCTTTTCTCAATATTACAGTCATTTTAGGAACCGTAGCTTCTGCATAAGCGTAGAGTAGTTTAGCTCCATGTCTAATTATGCCACCCCATTCTTGTCCCGCTCCCGGCAAGAATCCTGGAACATCAACGAGAGTAACTAAAGGAATGTTAAACGCGTCACAAAACCTAACAAATCTTGCCGCTTTTACAGAAGCATCGATATCCAGACATCCGGCTAAGAAATTTGGTTGATTCGCAACCAATCCTATTGAATGTCCATCAAGTCGAGCAAATCCGCAGACAATGTTTTGAGCAAAATCGGCTTGAACTTCCAAAAAAGCTCCATTATCGACTATTCCTTCTATGGCGGTAATTACATCATATGGCTTTGATGGGTCTTCAGGAACAAGATTTCTCAAGGTTTCAGAATCGATTGATGGTTTCGAAGAAGATACTCGCGGAGTTTTCTCTAAATTGTTACTGGGTAGGTGTCCAAGTAAATTTCTCACTAAATCGAGAGCGTCTTCATCGGATTCAGCAGTGAAGTGAGTAACTCCAGATCTAGTAGCATGAGTATTTGCTCCTCCGAGTTCCTCAAACGAGACTTCTTCATTCGTTACTGTTTTGATTACTTCTGGACCAGTAATAAACATATGAGCAGTCTTATCCACCATTATTACAAAATCAGTAATTGCAGGACTGTATACTGCTCCTCCAGCACAAGGTCCCATAATTACAGAAATTTGAGGTATAATTCCACTTGCTCTAACATTTCTAAAGAAAATTTCTGCATAGGATCCTAAAGATGCAACTCCTTCTTGAATTCTGGCACCTCCACTATCGTTCATGCCTACAACCGGTGCTCCGGTTTTAATGGCCATATCCAACAACTTGCAAATTTTGAGTCCATGCATTTCACCGAGACTNCCTCCATAAACTGTAAAATCTTGAGCATAGCAGTATACTGTTCGTCCATCAATAGTTCCATANCCACAAACAACTCCGTCTCCAGGGATTATATTTNTGTCCATCCCGAAATCAGTACATCTATGTTCTACCANTGCATCTATNTCTTGGAATGTACCTTCGTCTAAGAACGCTTCAATTCGTTCTCTAGCAGTCATTTTTCCCTTTCCATGTTGGGCATCAATTCTGTTTTGGCCCCCTCCCATTTCTGCCTGTCCTTTCCGNCGCCTGAGGTCNTGGAGTCGCTCCTCTGTCGTCTCCATGTGGTTTCATTCCGCGAAGTTGCCCATAATTCATCCCCTTGAATGTTGGAATTAACGGTTGGTTCAAGTCAAACGGCTTAACTCACAGTACATGGATACCCTGCGAATAGTCGTGGCCAAGCCTGGTCTTGATGGCCACGATAGGGGTGCAAAAGTTGTTGCAAGAGCCCTTAGAGATGCAGGGCATGAAGTAATTTACACTGGATTAAGGCGAACCCCCGAGGAGATTATACGAATTGTAGAAGATGAAGATGCATCTATTCTCGGTTTATCCTCTCTGTCAGGTGCTCATGGTTTTCTTTTTCCGAGNGTCTGTGAATTGTTGAAAGAAAATGGTTTGGATGATGTTGTTGTTTTCGGTGGAGGTATTATTCCTCAGGCAGATAGACCTGCATTATTTGACTCAGGAGTAAGAGCAATTTTTGGTCCCGGAACTCCTACGGAGGAAATTACTCTTTTNTTGAATGAAGTGAAGAATAGAAGAATGGAAAAAAAACCAGTTGGTGTTGGATTTTCTGATGGTTGGCATTGGAGCTGAATTCATGACTGAATCAGAATTATTCTCTCAAGCATCCCAAGGATCGCGTAGGGCACTTGCACGTTTACTTACGATGATCCAGCAAGGTGATCGAGAATCTATTGATTCCGTATTGTCTATTTCTCCAGTCCAGTCAATAGGAATTACTGGCCCACCCGGAGTTGGTAAGTCCTGTCTTACAGATTGTTTNGCTAAAATTTTTGCAGATAGGGGTGAACNTGTTGGCGTTTTATGCATAGATCCTAGTTCTCCAATCAGTGGAGGCTCTCTACTTGGAGATCGAATGAGAATGGAACAAAGTGGTGTTCATGATAGAATTTACATTCGAAGTGTAGCAACTAGAACCTCTCATAGTTCTATTCCGTTACGCCTCAAGGCAATGATTTCGGCTCTTTCTGTAGCAGGAATGGATAGGGTATTGGTAGAGACAGTGGGAGTGGGTCAAACCGAAATTGGCATAGTTTCAATGACTGATTCTGTTTTACTTGTAGATGGTCCTGATAGAGGAGATATTATTCAAGCAGAGAAAGCCGGACTACTCGAACTAGCAGATGTAGTTGTAGTTAACAAAGGAGATTTACCTGGTTCTGAACAAGCGGCAGCAAATATTCGCTCTGGTTTAGCACTTGGTCCAGCATCTAATGTTCCTGTAATGTTAGTNAGTGCATTGAACCGTACAGGCATTAATGAATTGGTNGAAGTATTAGGATCAATCCAGCCTCGTCCTTCAGTTGAGATTGTAAAATGGCGACACCGACTTTCTTCAGCAATTATGGATGAATTAGTATCTAGATCCTCATTTGAATCAGCCGTAAGTGATTTGGTTGAAGGCCGTGTTTCCATAGAACAGGCAATTCAAAACATTATTCGGCAATAGGTCAAAAAGGAATATCACAATTTCGTTGTGATTGGGATGAGTAATGAAGCCCAGAGTATTTCTGATAATATTTTGAATATCAACGATCANGTACCTGCTTCTGTTGGTGGTTTAAGAGGNCATATTTTCCGTCGATTGATCCATATTGCTATGATGATAATCCCATTTTTGTATTATTGGAATGGTACCANCATATCTAATTTCTTTTTCGANTTAGATCCTAAACAATTTGTTAGTGTTGTTGCGTTTATTTTTCTATTAACTGAAATTATTCGCCTAAGAATGGGATTTGTTGTATTTGGACAACGCGATTATGAAAGTAAACAAATTTCCGCATTCTTCTGGGGAGGTTCTTCAGTTTGTTTGGTACTGTTACTTTCTCCTGAAGTTGGGATTCAGAATAGTGCTTTTGGGTTCCCATTAATTCTTGGACTTACATTGATAGATCCACTAATGGGTGAGTTGCGTAGAGCAAATTGGAGTAGTAAATATGTGATTGTTATTGCCTACATTGGTACGATTTTGATATGGGTNTCCTGTCACTATTTTTTNGATACTCCTTTGTTTATTGCCCCATTTATTGCTGCAATAGTAGTTGCCTCTGAATGGCCTAGGCTAACTTGGATTGATGATAATGCGACAATGTTGCTCATTCCTCTTTCTTTCATTTTGTTCCTTGAGCCATTTCTATGAAATTGTGATTATTTCGGGTTAGATTTACAATCCAGATATTAGTCCACAGTTCATGGCAACTCAGGACTCATCTACATCTGGGAACAAAGATGGAGCAGTAGTTAGTGAAAATGGGATATCTCAATCCACTTATGTTTTCGTTTATCTTTTAGCNATGGCAGTCTCTGTTTGGATATATGTTGCNTTCTGGTGAAATCCGCAGTTTCAAATCCAATAGCGTTGAGTTCCAATCATGTGCGGTATTTCAGGGGTCTTCGGAACTGACGATCCTTTCATTGCATCAGACATGATTTCTTGTCTTTCTCATCGAGGCCCTGATGGGCAAGGATATTGGTCTGATTCAGTAAATCAATTTGGAAATATTTCTTTTGGTCATTCCCGTCTAGCAATTATCGATGTGATTGGATCTAGTCAGCCTATTCAAAGTGAACATGGTTGTGTTTTAGTACAGAATGGAGAGATTTACAATCAGGCAGAAATCCGAAAGAATACATCGTATCCTTGGAGAACAAGTGGAGATGGAGAGGCAATTTTAGCCGCTCACTTCCATTCTATTCCTCCTCCCTCAGTAAATCCAGACACAGTTTCTGGCAAAAAGAATGGCTGGTATAGAGTTTCATCTGGAGTAAATCAAGCACTTCGTCATGTTGAATGGGTAAAACGTTTGAATGGAATGTGGGGTTTTGCTTTGTGGGACCCACGATACAGGGAATTGATACTATGTAGAGACGAGTTCGGAATTAAACCATTAATGAAGTGGCAATCAGATGATGGCTCTCTGTTATTTGCATCAGAAGCCAAAGCTTTTCGTGGCCATCCTGAATATTCTCCTAGATTGGACACTCAAGCATTATTCGCTAGACTTGCATTCGAATATTCTCTTGATGATACCTCATTATTCTCTGGTGTTTCTCAGGTTAGACCAGGCACAATTGAAACGTGGTCACTCGATAGTAATGGTAGAGCAGTATTAACAGGAGTAGCACATTATTCTGTAATAAAAAATCGTCCAAATAAGGAATGGAATCCAAATAATGCTCCTGAATTATTACATAGTCTTCGATTAGGTCTAGCAGATCGATTGAATTCTGATGTGCCCGTTGGAATTGTCTTATCTGGCGGACTTGATTCTAGTATGGTTGCGGCTTTAGCAAAAGATGCATCTNAAATTGCAGGTAAACCTGTNCCTAAGTGCTGGACAGTTTCCGAAAATGAGGAAAATCCTGACNATCAGGCTGCAGTTGAAGTCGCAAAATCCCTCGATCTTGACCATCATTGTTGGACTTTAGATGAAGATGTATTTTGGAAGCGTTTACCGAGTTTATCTTGGGCCGGAGAAGATTTAGATCTGACAGTTCTATTTTTTCAACCGTTATTTGAAGAAATGTCAAAGGAAGTTAAGGTTGGAATTTGTGGACAGGGAGCTGATGAAATACATGCAGGTTATCCAAGACATGCTAACTTATCCGATCATTCAANTTTAGTGTCTCAGAGGCTTAATTTGATTGATCATTCCCTAGCAGATGGTCTTTCTTCAGGATTACTCTTAGAGAATGATATTATTGGGCCTGGACAACCGTGGACTGCTCCACCTCCTAAAATTGAAGATGTGTTTTCCAATCTACAAAATACATTGGATTTTGAAATGTCTAGAGGTCAATTAACAAATTTCCAATTAAGATTAGTTGATCGTCATAGTATGTCTCATGGCTTAGAGGTNAGAGTTCCTTTCCTTTCACGTCAGCATCTCGGGTTATCTAGTAAATTGCCAATGGATTGGAGATTCAANCAAGGTTACATGGAAAAAAGAGCACTAAGAGAGGCTGCTGCTTTAACTAATCTTCCAAAAAATATCGTTTCCCGGCCTAAACTCCCTGCTGGTACAGCAACTTCACCTGGTTTAATAAATTCAATAATTAATGAATTAAAACCGAATATACTTGAATGGAATGCTGAAACACCATTTCTTGCTCCTCTTTTAGATAAGATGCCTGATATCGCAATTGGGTTCAGATTATTTTGTTCATTACACCTTCAATCCGATTCTAAATCATTGAATACTAATACGGATCTGTTCAGTTTNTTGGATGATGTTGAGCCAATGGAGTTGTTTTGATGGCTGGGTTAGAAGATGCTTTATTTTCATTATTTGAAAAGAAAGATGAGATTCAGAATTGGTTATCTAAAAAGCGAGAAACAATTCCTCTTCCCATTTATGGTTCCTTTGATATTAGAGATGCAGGATGGAAAGCAGTAGTTGTGGATTCAAATGCATTTCCTGCAGGATTCAATAATCTTGACCCTAAAGATCATTCAGAATTATCATTTCGAATGAAGGAGTGGTTTGAAAATTTAGATACTCCTCCTAAACGCATTCTTCTATGGCCAGAGGCACATACTAGAAATCCCGGATACCTNGAAAATGTCTCATTGATTAAATCATTAATTGATAGAACTGGGATAGAGGTATTAGTAGGTACAGATTTATTGAATTCTCAAACTATATCCACACAGGAAGGTGATTTGTCGTATATTGATGTTGATGTAACTGATGAGTTGGTTCTAGCAGACGGCAAAAGTGTGGATATGATTTTTCTTAATTCTGATTTAAGTGATGGCCCATTACATGTCTCGGGTGTAGATGTAGTACCTCCTAATCATATGGGCTGGCATTCAAGGAGTAAATGCCGTCATTTTGAACACGTTTCAGATTTAGTTCATGAAGTAGGTGATTTAGTNGGAATAGATCCATGGCTAATTGGCCCGTGGGGATTCATTAGCAGAGGCAGGTGTTTAGAAGANCTAACCTGTAGAGAAAGGTTAGCTGGNGAGATTGAAGAAGGTTTAGAATTTATTTCANAAAAATACAAAGAGCATGGAATTGATTCTCAGCCCTCTTTATTCATCAAGAATGATAAAGGAACATATGGATTAGGAATTCTACGTATCCAAAGTCCAGACGAAGTTCTAAACCTGTCGAAACGGAANATGAATCGCTTGACATATGCTAAAGGAGGAAAAGATGCTGAAGATTTTCTATTACAAGAAGCAGTACCAACATTCCTCAAATCTAACGATTCAGTAATAGAGCCTGTAGGATATGNAGTAAACGGTCAAGTAATTTCTTGGTTTTACAGATCTAANGATAAACACGGATTTCTGGATAATTTGAATACTCCTTCTACCAAGTTTATAATTGACAAAGATTTGTCTGAAAAAGCATCTATTGAGATTCATGCTAGAAGATGGTTACATGAATTAATTGCGAATATCTCCATGATAGCTATGGGTCGAGAAAATATTGATTATGACTCGTCTCCGGAAGAGTGATCTTCTTCCATTCCAACGATTTCATAGTTTGATGGAAACAAAGCAATTCCTACTCCAAAAACAAAACAAAGTAGTGCCCAAGAATATGCCTGTTGAACAATCATCAATTCAAGTCCTATAACCATCAAAATCAGTCCCCCAATATTTGACGTCCATACCAGTGTCTTGAATGTTGAAAGAGACACGCCACTTGTTTTACTTGATCTGTAGGGTCCGAATTCTGCGCCAAAGCGAACTGGATCGGATTTATCTTCATCCATGGCCTTCCGAAAAGATACAATGACTTAATTCTCTGTATCTCTGTACCTTCGTCATCGATTGATTCAAGCGGNATATCCCACGACAATGGTTTGGGGTGAACCATGCATATCGCCATGCTTAGTGCAGAATATCCTCCTAGGTGGGGTGGCATGGGGTCTACCGTTTTCCATTTGTCCTCCGCTTTAGTTTCTCTAGGTCACCGTATTACAATCATTACACGAAATGGTGGATCTGGCGACCCTCCTGCTATAGATGGAGTAACTGTTCGCAAAGTAAGATGGGCTAGGATTCCTATGGAGTTTACAAGATCTTATGGAAAGTACGCTTTGAAGGAATTACGCCGACTCCATTCTAATGANCCAGTTGATGTTGTACATCTCCATTGCCCGATGATATCTTGGACAAAGAAACAATTCAAAACTTGTAAAGAAGAGATTTCACCCATTGTTTCTTCATTACATGGTTCCTGGTTAGGCGAAAGAGANGGTCTTAGAATAGCATCAAAAATGAAGGAAGCAGCGGTTTGGGCTAATCCAAACGATCTTGCAATATTACTGACAGGAGGATATTATTCTGGATTTGAGAATGCTGCATTATCTGGATCTACTGTTTGTGTTGCAAATTCTCAAGCTACAAAACAAGATTTCACGGAAAGGTATTCTCCACCCATTGGCTGGGATTGTGAAGTGATTCATTGGGGGGTGGATACCGAGATGTTCATTCCACTTACTGTAGAAAGCACCCAAACAAAACTGATTCGTGAAAGATATAGTGTCCCTGAAGATGGTAAATTATTATTGGCAGTTGGTAGATTAGCTGCGCGTAAAGGATATTCTTCGCTGTTACGTTCATTTTCTAAGGTCAACAAAAAAATCCCAGGGGCTCGATTAGTAATTATAGGCCGAGGACATCTGAAAAAACGTCTTGAGAAATTATCTCGGAGGTTAGGTATCGGAGAANATGTGACAATTGAATCTAGTCTTCCATTCGAAGATTTAGCGTTGTTATTTAGGATTTCAGATCTAGTTGTATATCCTTCCTATTATGAAGGTCAAGGATTAATTCCACTAGAAGCAATGGCATCAGGAACTCCTGTAGTGACTGTAGATCACGGACCTTTACCTGAAATGGTTGATGATACAGTTGGAAAATTGTTCACTATGGGCGATAATGATTCAATGGCATCAGCGATTATTGGAGAAATTGAGAACCCTGAAAAACTACTTGAGAAAGGTATCCTAGGTCGTGAAAGAGTTTTAGAAAAATATACGTATGAATCTAATGCATCACGTTTTTCTGAAATATATTCTAGAATAGTATAGTTATCTGTCAATCATACTTATCGCATCGGTNGGACATGCCAAAACACATAATCGACAACCTGTACAAGGNTCACGGAGTATCCTTGCTTTACGATTTATATCTACCTTAATTAAAGGACTAGTCATTGCTTTATCATATAATTCGATTGCATCATCATCACAGACAATGGTACACTGATCACAGCCTATGCATTGTGCCTCAGTAACGAAAGCAACTGTCGTTTCTCCGCCTTTGATAGTTGCCCTTTCTTCTGCCTTTGCTGCATTAAGTGCCATACGTATCCGTTTTTGTACGTCTCCTCGACGTGAAGCGACTTCATCTCTAGTCGACATTGTATGACATGACTCCATTCAATCTAAGTCTTAGAATTTTGATATCAAATTTGCTTCTTTTCTTCAATTTGCCTTGCTAAGAANGATACCACATCTAAGATTTCAAAATCATGTCTTGGGTCACCTTCGAACTTTAAGCATTCAAAGTGAGAAACACATTTAGGACAAGTTGTAAGCATAATTTCTGCACCTGTTGCTCTTACTTCTTCAAATCTTTCAATTCTGAGAGCGCGTGAATTTTCATTACAAGACATCATACTTGAGACCCCACAACATAAGCCATCTTCCCCATGATGTTCCATCTCAACTAAATCGACTCCTTCTACTCGTTTTACTAGTTCACGTGGTTCGTCAAAGAGATTCATTTGTCTTCCTAATCTACAAGGATCGTGATAAGTTACAGTAGTTCCTTCGGGAACCGCTGCATCAAAGTCATATCCTGATTCTATCAAAAACTCTGTAGTATGCATTACTTTGAGGTCATCGAGCTCATAATCTAATGCAAAGGTACGGAAGCATTCNGCACAAGAAGTAACTAATGTTTCAATTCCACTATCTCCTAATTTCTTCTGATTGTATGCTTTTAATTTTTCAAAAACTTCTGTCATGCCTTGCCATTTTTGATCGTGGCCACAACATTTTAGGAAATCTCTACCTAGATATGCGACATCAATTTCAGCATCTTCAAACAGAGTAAAAGCGGCATCTGTAGTTTGTCCAAGATTCATTGTACCTTCATTAACATGGCTAAAAATCATTTCTTGATCTATGTAATCCACACAACCAGGATAATATCCTACAGACGAATCGATTGGGTAGTCTTCAACTGCAACGAATTGATCGTTTGCTTCGTCATCTGCTTCTGCTCTAAGTACTGCTTGTAAAATCGAATGAGGGATTTCTGCAGCGGGGGGTCCTCCAACAATTAAGTTTCTTCGAATATCAATGTATGAGTCATAATCTACCAATTGTGGGCATGCGTTTGTACATGCAGTACAAGTCAAACAAGAATAGAGTGGTACCCCATCATCCTCGTTGTTCCAAGTATTGTANATAATATTCAATTTGTCTCCTGCATTGAACAATCTAACAGGACATGCATCATCACATAGGTCACAACCATAGCATTTGTTCATCTCATATTCGTATCCCTTAGCCATACTTCTCATAACAAAGAAAACAAGTGCTCCAACGCCAAGACATGGTATGACTAACGAGTATGTCAATTTGGCATCTAGACTCTTAGGATTCTTTTCAAACGTAGGATTTTCGAGAGTAAACGATGATAGTTGTTCAGCATTATAAATCGTAGATCCTGTCAATAGGAATAATTCAGTGTCGTCGGAAAGATCCACTGCTACGCCATTAGAATCCAAAACTAAAGGTTGGAATGCTGAGATAGAAACATCTGTGATTACATCTCCGGAGATATCCAAACCAGTTGTGCTTATTGTATAGTCGAGAGAGTAAGAAGTTCCAGAACTTAATTTCAATGTTTCAGTATTACATGCATCCATTGATATGAGAGTTTTTCCNGTAATATCTTTGACGTCNAGAGAAATTGTATGATTTCCTGCACCTCTGATTGTAGTTCTAGCGTTGCAACTTACATCTACGAATAGAGTATCTACTCCTAGATTTGGGACTTCCATTATTCCAGAGAATGTGTGTACTACCGCTGAACCATCAACTGAACCAGGATGAGTTGATTGATTGAATAATCCGTTTCTACCATTATTTGTATCGATGTGATTATTTGCTCCGTTAAAATCTATGATGTGAGTTTGAGTTGGTTGGAAAATACCCCACTCGGTGAATTTTTCAGCAGGCATTACACAATGATCTTCGTAGGCCCATGCTCCTGAATCAAAATGATCGTCATCCCATGCAGAAGATTTTGAGGACTCACTGTATGATAAACAGAGTCCCATCATATGTTCATGGTGTTCACTTTCTTCAATAGCAATCAGTGTGTCACTAGGTTGACTNCGAAGTGTTTCCAATTCTTCGATATCTTGCATGGCTCCAAATCCTTTCATATCCCAAAAACCATTATCATAAACCGGCCAAGTGACTGAGCAGAGTAATACTGCGATAATAAGTGAGCCAAATGCTACGTTTCTATTTCCGTTAGGAGTGATTCTTGCTCCTTGAGTTTGGACTAAGAACCAACGAATAGCAAAGTAAAGAACTGCAAATATGAAAATTCCAGTTAGGAGCCAAGGTATGCTGTTGAATACCTCTGCTATCCATGGTTCTCTCGTCCCACAGGATAAACCTGCATGCGAATTCATTTGACAAAAATCCGTGCGATTTTTCCCATACAGTTCAAGGAAGATATTGATTGAGTAAACGGAAATAAACCAAACGTGTGCTAGGTAAACCATTCCTGCAGTTGCAAACCATGGGTCTTCTACTCCACGCTTTTCTCTTCCAGGAATGAATGGAGGCAAAGCAAGAATTGCAACTGGGATTCCTGTAATAGCTGCCCCCCACCAACCTGCATTCCATGAAATAATTGGTGTTCCGAAGAAATTACCAATAGCAGCTGGAAGTGGTATGTCGAATTGAGGCAGATATTCCCCAAGTCGAAGATACCCGTAAGAGAAGAGTACATACCAATCAGGAAATACGAACCCTGCTTGAGCAAATGGGTCTGCAGCACTGTGCAGAGGAGGAGGNATTAACCAAGAATAGAAAGAAAGTACCATTAAAATNGACATCGCTATTATNGTGTCACGCAATACTTCTTGAGGCCAAAATGCATGTCCAGTAAATACTCTTCTTCGNTCTTGTTCTGCTTCTATNAGTTGATCTCTTTCATCAACATAAGTGTCAGCAACACGGCCTAGACGTTCGATGATTCCCATTTTTTTTCCCTCCTATCAGTGCGGTTCAGCAACTCCTTGGACCCATACAATAAACAAATGAATGATTATCAAAGTNGTAACGAGAACAGGCAAAATGAAAACATGTATGAAGTACATCCTTGTGACTGCTTGGTAGGTTAGCGTACTGCCTCCGAACATAGCCGTAGCGACCCATGGTCCGATTAGAGGAGTAGCATTTGCCATATTGATGCCGATTGTCGCAGCACCAAATGCTAAGGCATCCCAAGGGAGGAGATATCCTGAATATCCGAAAAAGATAGTGAAAAACATTAGAGCTACTCCGATAAGCCAATTTAATTCACGAGGGTTTCTGTATGCTCCAGTGAAATATACTCTACACATGTGAAGGAACACTGCAGCAACCATGAAGTGAGTTGTCCAATGATGAATCGAACGAATGATATAACCAAATGGTAATTGTGTCATTATGAATTCCATACTGGCATAAGCCGGAGTAGGATCTCCCATTCCTCCAGGAACATAATATATGCCAAGAATAGTGCCTGAAATTACTAGAATAATGAATGCTAAGAAAGATATTCCTCCTAAGCAATATAGGGGATACCAATACCAAATTATCCTTAGTTTGTATTTTTCTGCATGAGTTAGAGGCATCTGCCTGTGCATGCTGTAGTATGCGTCTCTAGACATGGCCCAATAATCTTGAATTCTAAATCTAGTATCCATCCAAGAGAAGGCCCAAAGAAATGATTTTTCCATGAGCCCCATTCCTCCAGCGCCAGAAGAAGTAGTTTGAACAGCTCTCAAAATTTCTTTACGAGGTACTTCTTCACGTTCTTTTCGCAGAGTAAACGCCACTATTACTAATATAACCGCGAGGAAAATCCAGAGTACTACCGATTCAATCATTTTTTCACCTCAGTCACAGAATGTATACCAATCAAGATAAGTCGGAAGAGCTTCAATTATATCTCCGTTCACTTCAAATGGAATTAGTGGCATGCCCACGGGAGCAGGCCCTCCTGTAAGTTTGATTCCAAAGTATTCGAACATAGTACCATTTGTACGATTTCGGTTTTGGTTTTTCTCAATCATTGTTGGGTCATATCTACTCGAGTGGCAGATGCAGAACAATTTGTTCCCTCCAGAGTCTGTTCCTCCAGGGAACCAAGTATCTGCTGTAAAGTCGTTAGGTACGAGTTGCCATCCTGGAATACAACATAAATGTGGGCAGCGACTGAAAACGATGACCATGTTGTTATGAATTGCTAGATCGGAGTAAGTAGCATCCTCTTCCATTTCTCCTCCATATCCAATATATGCTCCTGCCTGATCGTATCCATCGCCATATTGGAATCGGGGCTTATTCTCCACAGGTGCACTACCATCATTTTCATCATGTGGGACATAAATAACGGTAACTGGAAGGCCACTCCAAACTCCTGCAGCCCCTGCCATTCCAGTGGATGAATTTGCTGCTTCTGCTTCAAAAACAGATTTTGTCATAGGTTCAAGATGTAAATCTCCATACCATGCTGTATCTTCAGCACCGGATGGCACCCAAAATCTTACTGCGGAATCTCCTCCATCTGTTTCTGCAACACCCATTAACAGCGCTGCGAATCCGATAGATCCTAATGATGCTGCAGCAATTACTCCTGCAGCACTATTGAATGAATGTCGAATGAAGTCTCTTCTATCGATCATTCTTGTGCCGCCAGTTGTGACTTCATCTACTTCTCCTGGAGAAGGACGAAGTTTGAATTTGCGACTCATTTTTCCACCTCATGCATCATATTTTTTCCAAGTATCTGTATCTTTGATTGGGATGTACTTATTTCGTCTATGTTTGACAACTACGAGGTCAGGTAATACGAATCGAAGGTATATTATCCCCATCATAATCAATGTCATAAACGTCATCCCCAGATGAAACGCTAGTTGTTGTTGATCCCATCCGTTTAACAGGCCATAAGTGAGAGTAAATGACCAATATGTGGTCCAAAAAATACCCCATATGAAGAACAGAACCATCAACCAAGATTCAGCAGCTGGAGAAATAGTTGCTCTAACAACAGTACCCACTTTTGGTTTGGTAAAGACGCCATGTTCAATTGCAGATTCATATTGTTCTTCACTNAATGAGACTCCTTCCAAAGCAGTACGGGCATCATCAATNGAGACAGCTCCACTCTTAACATCACGAAGCAAGGTAAGAACTTGGTCAGTCTTCATAGTTGGTCACCTCTNCTCAGATGTTTGATTCTCAACCTCAACAGATTGCTCCTGCCTTTATAGTGTCGGCTAAACCCATATCGGAGGAAGAAACCACAGAAAATGAGTACAACAATTACCGCTCCGAATCCAAGAAGTCCTAGCCAATGAGCTCTGAATTTAGCACCCATATGGTGTAGGTCAGTATGTCCCGAAGAGGGAGGCGCAGGGGGCTCTATATTGCCATCGCCTGAAAATACGGTTCTTCGATTACCATCATCTTCTCCTTCGATGATGACTGTAGAGAGTCTATTCCACATATCTTGAGGTCCTGGGACTCCGTCGCCATTTACGGCGTTTCCAACTAGCCAGATTGTTACTGGTCCACTTTCTGCTTCTGGAGCAGTCCAGACTATATTCCAAGATCTTGACTCTAAGTTCCCTCCTGACTCTGTATGTGTTAATGACTGGAGATCTTCGCTCGGAGGTCCGTTGAATGCTTCAGGAGCCGCGGAGACATGATCTTCAGAACCTTCGCCTGCACCTAAAATTCCGGAGGAAACCCTCATGGAGAATCCTGCGCTGTATTCTGTCCCTCCAGAGTGGTATTCTGGCCCTCCAATAATTTGAATCATCATTTCATATGTTTCTCCAGAAGTNTACAATGTGGGAACATTGTCAAGNATAATTGTAACGCTTTCACTCGAATCTACGTTGTGACAAGTACATCCTGAAATAGCAACATCACCCTTGTTATCTTGGTCACCACCAATCCCTCCTGGCCATGCATAAACTGAGGAGGGACTATTGGCTAAAANGATGACAAGAAGACAGACGGCAAAGCCTCTCCTTANAGGTGCAGTCCACGGACTGTCNATGCCCATATTACNNCCGACNAGAAAAGGGGATATTAACGTTGGCTAAACAAGTTTTTTTTCGTTGGACCGCGGGGCATATATATNCTTGTAAATTCCCAAGATTTTGTNATATTTTTGACTTATATATGGTTGTATTTTTTCCCTTATATATTGTGTCGATTTATCCGCATGATTCAAGCCCCTTCACTATTCTCCTTCAATCATGGCGGGTCGAGCATGGAAGAACACTTACCGGCTTTCAGATCTTCAGTTAGAACAGTTGGATAATGCTGAATCGTTTATGGAATCTATGGATTTAGGTCAAGCAGAAGATTTACTTCTTCAAATGCTCACTGATGATCCTAATTGTATCCCTGTCCTATCTAATCTCGGTCATTTGTATGGGCGATACTTATCTGAATTTGAAAAGGCAGTTGAATTTTATGATAAAGTTCTAGAAATTGAGCCAGATAATGCCTGGGCTAGGGACGAAAGACGACGTTATCAGCGGTATTTGACATACGAGGATTAGTGAGAAAATGCATGACGGCGCTTTACTTNTTATAGGGGTAGGGGGCATTGGGTGCCGTTGGGCAAAAGTCGCCCATTCCGAGATAATAGATTCTGCTGATTGTTTGTTAGTTGATTCTGACNCTTCTTCGTTTCGAGATTATCCTAATGCCTCTAGTATTCATATTGGNCCAGAAGAAGTTAATCAAGGGATAATGCCGGAGTTGTCNAGTTCATGGGCAAGTGAATATGCTCATGTGTTTACTAAGATGTTGGATCGGGCAGAATTGGTTCTCATTTCTACTGTTTTAGGCGGAGGAGTTGGTAGTGGAGCAAGTGTCTGGATTGCTGAGCAAGCTCGATCAGCAGGGGCATTAGTCGTAACAATCGCCGGATTGCCNTTTGAAGACCAAGTATCTAGAATGAGATGGGCGCGTCTATCTAGACCTCGTTTAGAATCGGCTTCTCATGCTACAATTGGTATTTCCCTTTCATCTCTGGCTCAACGTAGTGTCAACAGAGGAATTCCATGGCAAGATGGAGGTGGATGGATTTCCAGTCTAGTAACTGGTCTTGTACGTACTCAAGCTANAATGGGTGTAATCAATTTAGATTTGATGGATTTGCGTACAATCCTCGCTCAAGCAGGACGTTCAACAGTATTGGTGGGAGAAGGTATGGCTATAGATGCAAATCGAATTTTCCGTTCTGCTTTTGATGCTCCTTTAGAAAGAATAGATGTCGCGAATGCTGCGGCTTGTTTACTCCACATCGAAGGTGGAAATGCGGTTTCACTAGGAGATTTTGATAAAATTGCTGAAGCTTTTACAAAAGGTCTACATGANAATTGNAATGTGATTTATGGTGCTTCAATCGATAAAGAAATGTCTGGAGAAGTTAGGGTAATTGCAGTTCTTTCTGGATTATGATTAATTTATTCTTCTTCAGAGTTAANTTCTACGGGTCGAGAGATAGAACTCTTGAGTCCGAGAAGCAAAGTAATCGCAGTCAAAACATGACCTATCCCCAATGTTTGAGAAACATCTCCCAAGATAGGAAGNGATTCTGTTAGCCCAGACATTACNGTAATTGATCCTGCATAACCAAAACCAAACGCAATTGCCCAGAGAATTGCAGTATCTTTAGAAATANAACTGATGTTATTTCTATTCCTGTTGCTCATAGCCCAAACAGCGCTAACTACGGTGATAATTACCAAGATAACTTCCTCGAGGAGCAAAATTTTATTTCCACTTTCGAATAGTCTCGACCATGCACTTGAAAGGTGCCAAGCAATAAGTAGAATCATTAGTTGTACTGTTCGGTGGACCCTAATTTTATCTCCTTTGGTCCATGAAGTATCTAGTGGAACGATTCCGTCTTTTGCAATTTGTAAAAAAATTGTAATTAAAGAAAGACTGACTATGTAGTAAACCATCCACGAAAATAAGTCTGAATCCGTTTCAGTGATATTTGCAACAATTGCTCCTCTGAAGCCTGCAATTATTGCTGTAACAATCAAAGCGCTCAAGATTAGCCGACGAAAATCCCAACTTGTTGGTGCTTTAATCTCTGATTTTTTACTTGAATTAGATCTGAGAACTAAATCTCTAATACTGGTTTTTACTGCTAGTCCTTGTCCAATCGACCAAAAAATGAATAGTGAAGCTAGGGAAACAGCCCATAAATCTAGAATATTTTTGTCCCCTGAAATAGCAAGTAAAATAATAATGGAAATCGTTGACATTAACACTAGAGGTAAAATTAGTGGCCCTAATACACTAGTAACAAAAGAAGAGTATCTATCAGTAAGTAACCATGCATTGATACTTGATTTGTTCCCAACTATTCCTAATAATATGTATGAAATCATCGCGGCAGTAAATATAATCGCGGCATATCCTGGATCATTATTGAATCTTGAAATTAGAGCAAAAAGTCCTCCTGTTCCACATATTAATAGTAATACATGGGGGAGAGTTTTTCGAGAGAGTAGTAGTTTTAATAGGTCCCAAGGACTTTCTATNGAGGCGNCCTTATTCCCGCTCTCCATGTTATTCCGATAGTGGGGACTGAAATAAACGGACAACCCTCATGAGGTCATGGGGGGCCCTTCCAAAGCAAAACGCCCCAAGCGACGTTGGGTTGGGATTCGGACCTTTGACCAAATTGATAGGGTGAATTTTGAATCCGTATTGGATCAAATTATGCCTTCAAGTTCTGTAAAATTATATGATCTAAAAGTTGTTGATGGGGAAAATCTAGGAATTGTACGAATNAACTTGAATGAATATCGTATTTTTATCTCTAAATGTCAAGCAGATAATCGTCTTGAAACTGTTACTACTTCAGGAAAAATTAGACTTGTTAGAGATCGTCTAGGCTTAACCAAACCTAAACTTCGAAGATAGCATTCATCACCTTTGATTTATTCGGGCAGAATATGGGAGCGGGTGGAACGAGCGAACCTATACCCATTTGGGACCTTTCATCTCTGATGGGTTCGATTATGTTGATAGGTACTATTTTGATGGCGTTATGGGTNCCCTCTCAAGAGGTCAATTTAGACCAAAATGACGGCCTTGTAGAACTTGCAAGTATTGATGTTGGTTTCTTAGGTTCTGATGATGCAATTGAAATTTCAATAATGCCTAGTGAATTATGTGTACAATCNAACTCNACATGTTTNATTCAGGCTGATGTGGGTGGAGAGATTCTTGATTTTAATTTCGAATCAGATGGGNCTTGGACATCTATGACCTCAACCAGAANTTCAGANGGTCCTGTAGATATNGCAGTGTCTGGTTCTGGCGATTTTGATGTGAAAATTAGTGTGAAAAGACAACTTCCGTTGGAAGCCATTCCTGCGATNTTAGGCCTATTTCTATTGGTTTGGGGAGAGTGGCGTCGTAGACAGTGACTAGTCTTCTATTTCTATTCCTGACAAATCTGTTTTTCCANTTTTNGAGTAAATCTGTANTTGTGAGTNTAGTAATCTNGANANTACNCATGGTTGATTNTTATATTTTTTATTTTTNCCAATGATANGTGAANTTGAAGCGACATTCCACCATCTTCTGTGAAGGAAATTNTTGTCTACATCNGGAACTCTNTGGTGATTTTCAAACCATGATGAGAGGTGTATATGTACGTGTTTTTCTAGGCCCTCAAGTCCAGTTTCNNAAACTCCTCCTNTCATTTCCCCTTCAACAATTCTGGGTGTAGAATTNATTCCAATNCCACANGAAATCCAAATTTCATTTCCTTTTGATTGCGCTTCTAACAGTATCCCTGCAATCTTTGTTTTNGTGGTAGAACAGAANATATCGTTAGGCCATTTGATTGAGTAATTATTGGAACTGGTATTGGTCCAAGTTGTCGATTGAAACACCTCTCCTTTCCATGTGCAAATTGCATTAAAAATTGCTAATGAAGCAGCCATATGTATCGATTGAATATCTAAATTTGGAGATTCGGGACCGATTATTCTCCATGTACCAGTCAGATCTCCGTTTACAGAAACCCAAGGGGATTTTTTCCTACCATATCCTGCTGTTTGTTCATCAGATATGATACAGTTTCCTACTTGGAAATCATCGGTAAAGAATTCCATTGTTGAGCTTACTGATTTTTCAAAATGTGGCTCCCATTTCCAGCCTTTCCACAAGGCAATAACTGCTGTTCTCTCACCACCATTCGATTTCGTTTCTATTGTTCTTGTTGACCAACCTTCTGATATTGCTTTACTTAGCTCGTAATTAGTATCATTACTTGTTGAAACTAAAGCAATAATACAACCGTTTTTACTCAACATTCCTGGAATACTTGCGATGTCTAGGAGCCTTCTGACCGGGTGTTTTCCCTCCCATGATAGAGAGGCTTCTTCGAATGGTCCTAAGCGATCTTCATCTGTAATGGGAGAGTCCAGATAGGGGGTATTCCAAGTAATTACATCCCATGACTTTTCGAAATCTTTTCCTATTTCTTCTACAGATATCTCAATTGTTTCAAAGATACCTGAATTTTGATGATTTCCCCTTGCAGAAGCGATTGCTAATGGGTTGATGTCAATGCCACAAACCTTCCATCCAATCTCTGCCATCGATGTGCCGATAGCTCCGCTTCCAGTACCAATTTCTAACATCTTCCCTGGAGCTCCTTTAATTTTGCAAAGTGCTCTGTGCAGCATGGTAGTATCTTCTCTGGGAGGATATACAGTTGGAAGGACCACTAAATTGCGTTTTTTCCCTGCGGAATCAGTCCAGATTATTCTTGAAGCCCTATTCTCGAGAGAAATCTCAATCTCTCTTTCAGGTCCTATCCCCATAATTCCTTGTTGATGGTAGGGTTCATGAACACTAGTGGTAAGGGGAGGCTGCTGGCTGGGTGTACTAGCGGTACCGAGGGATTTATGACCCCCCCCACGGTCCGAGGGAGGCCCAGCATTAGCCATGGGCCTGTAGCTTAGCCAGGTAGAGCGACGGACTTTTAATCCGTTGGCCGGGGGTTCAAATC
>NZTS01000033.1 GCA_002697105.1 Methanobacteriota archaeon
CAACTCCGTTTCTTAATGCGGGCAGTAATAATGAAATTAGGTTTGACCCGATTCCACCCGTTCCAATGATATGTATTTCCAACCCTTTTTTACTCATCCAAGTATGGTAATGATTACGATATATAAATCGATTAACTCATGAGTCTAGTTGTTATCCAACATATATGAGTCAACATCCATTCGAACAGATTGATATCCGTTTCGAAGTTATAACTGGTTTAATTTTAGTTCTCAATACACTTTCTTTTGGTATTGGATTCGCAGGCCCATGGGGAGATGTAGATTTTACTAGGGGGGTCCTAGGATTAATCGGTCTTACACTACTTTATCGAGCATGGTATGCTAGAACTTTTGGTTTCCGTGGAATAATTCCTGCCCTCCATCTTTGGTCCAAACCACATCAATCAATCTCCAGAATTTTACTAGCTAGTATTGCAACGTTAATGTTGTCTTGGCTAATTGGAAACTCAATGCTTCAATCATTATTTGCAGAACCGACATCCTTGATTTTGACTGTATTGGGAATGTTGATGTTATTGATGTCTATCTATGCTAGACTAGTTTTTGTTAGTGGTCTATCGGATGAGGAAGAATGACTATCTTTGTCCAGGTTTCCAAAACTGGAGTGGAATCGCTACTTGGTCAGATTGAACTCTAAATGCTAAATGATCCGCTCTTTCATTCCATCTATGTCCTGTATGAGCTTTGATATGAGCTAACTTAATGTCGACTAATTTGTTTGCCTCCTTCCAAATTTCTTGTGCTTTATTTGCTAACACTTTGTTTTCCTTTGCCTTCCAAGAACCATTCGTAATATTGAGTGCATACATTGAATCACCTCTAATGGTGATTGATGCATCCGGACATTGAGTAATCACCCATCTTAGAGCATATATTATTGCAGATAATTCTGCAGTATTATTTGAGCCTACTTCAGCTCCAATCCATTCATTCTTTTCTTTATTTGTTACTACTTTACCTGCTTCTTCATAGATGACATCTCCAGTTCCCTTTCCTAATCCTCTGTCACCAGTAACAACCACAAAACCCCAACCTGCGGGCGTATCCGGCCCTACATTTCGGTTTTCAATACACGATCCATCAACATAAATCGAAATTGGTGGAGAAGAATCATCCTCCACGAAATTAATCACTCTCCAATTACATTAGAATATGCTTCAGCATCGAGTAGATTATTGACATCATCTAGATTATGGGGCTTAATTTTTGCAATCCACCCATCTTGATATGGAGACTGGTTAAGTTGTTCTGGAGCATCTTCTAATGACATGTTAAATTCTAAAATAGTTCCAGATATGGGTGAGTATATTTCGCTAACTGATTTTACAGATTCAACGGAACAGAATGATTCCATTTCTGCTACCTCAGTACCTTCAAGCCCCTGATCAATTTCTACCCAGACAACATCAGTCAATGCATCCTGAGCATAATCGGTAATTCCAACAATTACAATATCTCCATCTATGCGTATCCATTCATGTTCTTTCGTGTATCTTAGTTCACTTGGTATCTCAGACATGTATCTCCCCAACACCTCCCAGTTCCCGACGAGCAGTCAAAGTTTCGCTTCGATGTTTTTCTTCAGGATTAACGGAGTAAAGACATAAAGGACCGCTGTGTGCCGCTTACATGCCATCAGTCCCATCACGGTTCAATGGGCTTGGCGTAGGCTTTGCTCCGTACCTGATCAAACCTCCTGAGGATGTTGTTAGATGGACAGTCGGTGAGCCAGGTTTTGATACACCACGACCAGTAGTAGATGCAGCAATCGCATCCCTCGATAGAGGCGAAACTCATTACACTCGAGGCCCTGGTTCAATTGAACTTTGCACAAAAATATCTGAACAACTTAATCGTTTATGGAATTTAACATCAACTCCAGAATCAGTAATGGTTACTCCTGGTGCAAAACAAGCCTTGCTTTATGCGATGATGGTAACTATGGAATCAGGTGATGAGATGCTTGTTCCCTCACCTGCTTGGCCAACATATGATGGCCAAGCCGGATTACTGGGAATCAAACCAGTATTTACTGCAACAGATGAAAACTTTCATCCAGATTTAGAAAATATGAGAAATAAAGTCACCTCAAAAACTCGTTGCATACTCATTAATTCTCCAAACAATCCTACTGGAGCTGTATATACTCCTGAAGAAATTCAAGCGATCGTGGATTTGGCTGTTGAACATGACCTTTGGATCATTAGCGATGAGATTTATGCACGTCTAGTTTGGAGTGAATGGCCTCACGTTTCGCCTGCATCATTACAAGGTGGTAAAGATAGAACATTAGTCGTAACTGGTTTTTCTAAATCTTTTGCAATGACTGGATGGAGGCTTGGAGTATTAAGCGGACCAGAAAATGCAATGAGTGCTGCATTTGCATGTCAGGCTAATGCCAATTCTCATGTCCCTACGTTCTTGATGCCTGCAGCAGAAGTTGCTTTAGATCAAGATGAATCTGTGAATGAATTTTGTGAACAATATCTCAAAAGAAGAGCAATATTATGTGAAGGAATAGATGCAATCCCTGGATTAAACCTTCATTCACCTGAGGGTGCATTTTACGCCTTTATTGATGTGTCTGGAACCGGAATGAGTGACATTGAATTTGCAGATAAAGCACTAGAAGAAGCACGAGTACAATTAATTCCGGGGTCTTTAATAAAAGGGGGAGAGGGACATGTTAGAGTATCATATGCAACCGACGAAAGTCAAATTATTGAAGGAATCAAACGTCTCAAATCATGGCTGATATGATAACTTAAAACGGAGGGAGAAATTCTCCGCAAGTCTCTGAAATTCGAAGCAATTGATTGTATTTTGCGGTTCTATCTGATCGAGCCGGTGCTCCAGTTTTTATTTGCCCAGTCCTCGCACCAACTGCCAAATCTGCAATCGTGTCGTCACTTGTTTCTCCAGAACGATGACTCATGATTGTACCCAATCCATTGCTTTTTGCCATTTCTATGCATTCTAGAGTTTCAGTTATTGTTCCAATTTGATTTGGTTTAATTAGAATAGCATTCGCAGATCTGCGTTCAATTCCATCACTTAATCGATTAACATTAGTCACAAACAGGTCATCACCCACAATTTGAACTCTATCTCCAATTTCTCTAGTCAGTGATGACCATGAACTCCAGTCATCTTCACCAAATGGATCTTCAATAGAAATGATTGGATGTTCATCGGCCCACCTTGCATAGGTTTCAACTAAATTTTCTCCANTAAGCACTTCACCATCAATATGATATCCATCATCATGAAGAAATTCTTGGGCAGCGACATCTAATGCAATTCCTAATTCCTCTCCAGGTGAATAGCCAGCACGTTCTATGGCTTCAGATAACAAACTAAGTCCGGTTTCGTTAGAAGGGAGATTTGGAGCAAATCCCCCTTCGTCACCTATTCCGCCAAGAAGTCCCTGTTCTTTTAGAACAGATTTCAACGAATGGTAGGTTTCTACACCCGCTCTGAGAGCCTCAGAGTAACTATCAAATCCGTGAGGTACAACCATGAATTCCTGNACATCGACATCACTTGCCGCATGCGCCCCTCCATTCAGAATATTCATCAAAGGAACTGGCAGGCATCCACCAGATAATCCTCCAATATATCTCCAGAGTGGTTGAGAGTGAACATTTGCCCCGGCATGAAGGCAAGCCATAGAAGCTCCCAATGTTGCATTGGCTCCAATANTTGCCTTATTTGGAGAATCATCAAGGTCTANAATACATTGATCNATAGTTGTTTGATCATCAACTCGTANTCCNACCAACGCATCTTGAATTTTTTCAATGACATTTTGTACCGCATTNTCAACGCCTTTTCCCATCCAACGTTTACCTCCATCACGAAGTTCTACAGCTTCATGACTACCTGTACTCGCACCCGAGGGAACTGCAGCCCTCCCAGCCAATGCACCATTTACGAAACAGTCAACTTCTACAGTAGGATTTCCACGAGAATCAAGAATTGATCTTGCATTCAAGCCTGTAATGTAAGCGTCCATGGTGCTCGCTTCAACTGTAGGTTCATGAATAACACCAACAACTCATGTATTGAGATATTTGATCCAACGTGCTGTTTTTGCTTGTAACACTGGAATATCTGTTTCACAATTTGTGTGNACTGCCCAGTTGAGGTGTTCATTGGATGGAGAAATGGAAAAGATTTCAGCNGAATAAACTGANCTATTTTCTGTCGACTGTTGNATNTTATCATTATGATCTACAAAACAATGAACCAAATGCTTTGGATAATGTTGCATCTTTCTACTATTAGGGCAGAAGTGGATGATACTTTTTGAGAGAAAAATCAGAGAACATCCTGTTTCATCATTTATCTCATGATGAATAATTTTGGTTTCCCCTAACATTGCTGTTACATCCACTGTATACCAAGATTGAATTCGGGGGTCTAAATCGAGGTCGGCAATCTTATCTAGAAAATCTTGGATGTGGAACTGACCCACCAAGTTTCCCGCCCCCATGGCTACTTTACTGAACTGGTCTCATATGAAGGCAATGGGTATGTAAAAACCAATTACGAGGATTGCCTTCCTTCAATGGATGCATTGAGTAATGCGATTCCAGCCAATACTCGCCGATCAATTTGATGGCCCTGCGGAATGGTCACAACAGTGCGTCTGATAAATGGATTAAATAATTGGTTCAATGTAATTTCTGGAGTTCCAGGGATTTCCATATGGTATCGTGCAGGTATCCATTTACCGAATGGAACGAACCGTCTAACCAGTGCATTACTATCTTCAATCATTTCACCATATTGATTTCCATTTACATCTAATAACTTCCATGTATCTTTNAATATTGATTTGAGACCCTTTCTTTGTGCTGATCCCAAGATTTCTCCAGATGTAACATCAATGATGTCGTATNTTGCTGAAAAATCAATTATATTTCTTGCTTTAATATTTAGAAGAGCAGTAGTACATGTTTCATCAGAATATAGGACAATATCTTCCTTCAATTTGAATGCTTTTTGTTTACAATACGCGACTATATTTCCCTCCATATCTTTGAACCAAAATTTACCTCCGAAAAACTTCCAAAATTTCTCTTGAATTAGGTATTGATCCATTTCAAATAANGGGTGCATATATTCGTCTAAGTATACTTTATTGATAGACTTCTCGCCGTTTTTTNCTAATCTTGTTGAATTCTAATGCTCGTCGTTTTCATATAGAACTGAATGTACGCCTGTTTGACGCACAGGTAGCAAAGCCCGGTTACGCGATGGACTGCAAATCCATTTTACAGGGGTTCGAATCCCCTCCTGTGCTCCATTATTCTTCTTCTAATCGATTTGTAAGGTGCTTCTCTTCTAACTTCGCCCATCCATCGGATATATCACTTATATCGTCTTCAATCATTGAGTCTCTAATTACTTCACTTTCTGATCTGCCATCAAAAAATATTGTAATCCAAATTGTCTGATTCGTATTTTTTGCTATTATTGCTTGTANCCCCAATATAATTCCAATTAATGATATAGATAACAAACCAATTCCAAGTTTCCAATCAAACATTTCTTGATAAGAACATATCGCATTAGTATCACATTCTGGAAGATTGAGAAGTAAGTTTCCACCACCAAATGCGGTAACAGTTGCTACTAGCCAAACCAACCGTTCAACTGTCTTTGCAGGTGTTTCCATGGCATCACATACCTATTGTGTGCATGAAATGAACGGAGGTCAAAAGGTCTCACGCATTAATTTGTGAATTTTGTAAGGAAGAAGAGCACGATTAACCGGCGTGACCTCAAGAATTCGAGCATCATCACGTCGCCTAATGTCTTGAAGTAAAGGATGGCGTGATTTTTTTGCGAGAGTCATTACTGTAGGCTTGTCTAGTTCTAATGCAGCTCTTACAATCTTGACAAATTCTTCAGATTCAACNCTAAATTTTCCGATTTCATCGATAACGATTACTTCTGCCTTGTCCATTGCATGTTGTATCGCTGGAATTGCAACTGTNTTCATTGTCTCAGTATCAATTCCAAACCCAAAGACTCTGTTTCTTGAATCAATATCTTTGTGTGCCATAATCGCCTCTTCTTGAGTAACAATATCTATGCAACGATATCCCTTCCTTTCCCCATCTTCGATTACTGGCTCNGTTCTCATTCCAGCGATGATTAGAACATCAGCTGAACTTTCTCCACGAGCTCGAAGTTCGCCAGTCCTTTCGTTAACTAACATCTCTACGACTTTTTGCATCACAGCGGACTTGCCGCTGCGAGGAAGTCCTGTTATTCCGATCTTCGGATGAACACCCATTCTTAGTCTTCGCCTCCGAACGATACATCGCGCGTAGCCTAACGAAGATTGTTCACCTCTATGAACCATCCTCCTAATTATTGATGATTTGTTATCAAAACCCGTATGAGGTTGTTGGCCGGATTTAAAATAAATAATTTATTCTGCATCATTAATTATATCGTTTTCATCAATTTCAACGGCTAGATTTAGCCACTCCCTTGAGTCCTGTAACCATGTCCACCCCTGATCAACCCATTTGAAAATTTTATTCAGATCTTTTTCTCCTAAATCACAATGTTTTGCTAATTCTAAGAGGAATTGAATTTCTTCTTCCTGAAATTCACCATCGCATGCTCCTACGATTGTTGCGTCGCGTANTGCTAACCTAATTGCAACNGGACTCATTCCAACGANTACTTNTTCAATGTCTAATTTTGTTTTCAACTCTTGTCTTAGCAAATCTCTTTTTCCAGGAGGAATCAATGCCCTTCCCATTGCAGCCTCTATAGCAGCAGTTTCTTCTCGAACCAATGTACCATCTGCTCCTGCCATGGCAATTAAGATTCGAACATACCCCTCTCGATCTTCATTTTCTAGAAAATCAATGGCGTCAGGTAACACTTGGTTCCCTCACGAAGCATCGAGGATCTTTATGCCGCGATCCATCCAATCATATCCATCCATAACCCAATCAAGCAAATCATCAACTACGGATTCTTCCATTCCCAGACCCGTAGCAATTTTTAGTAGTACATCAAACTCTTCTTCATCTACTGTTCCATCTGCAGCAGACATCATTATTGCATCACGTAGTGCTAATTTTCCTGCTTTGCCATCAGAACTAATTTTCAAGTCTTCAAGACATTCCGAAAGTGTCGGTGGATTCTGAAGATAATCTCGAATAGCAGCCCTTTGATTTGGGGATAGTAAAGCAGTTCCCATCCGCTGTTCAAACATAGCCATTTCATCGACTGTAACATCATTATCTATTTTTGCAATGAATGCAAGTAGTTTAGCATAAGCGAACCTTTCGTTTTGTGGGAGGGTGTGCAGCGTGTCTGGCAGCATACCCCTGCCCTAACCTGCCCTCACATCAATCTAGCGTCGAGAAAACGTCAGTCATCGTTAGTCTCTACATCAGATGGCTTACCCGTCAAAATATTTCTTAATCGATAATTATCTGATTGAATAGCTTCCATCCAATCATATTTGACTCCCAATTCTTCAGCTAACACTCTCAGAGCATTGCTATCTTTGGGAAGACATTTACCTCCAAATCCTCTATTCAACCCGAAAATGGGATCTAGATGCGAATCTCCAATCGGTTGAGCTTGCGCAGATGTAATTATCTCTTTTACCTTATACCAATCTGCATTTAGCCCCATACAAATATCATACATCTGATTTGCAAAAATTACCTTAACAGCATAAAATGTATTTTTTGCATATTTTACCATTTCAGCAACTGATGGTTCTACAAAAAATGTCTGATCTGTCTTCAATACTCCTGCGTCAATGTGCTGTTCGAACACTCGATTGGCAACATCTTCGTGGTGTGTTCCACAGACTAGAATATCTTGATTACCAAAGTCTTCCAAATGACGTCTTTCAACTAGAAACTCAGGTGAATATGCAATTTTTAGATGTGGGTATTCATCATGGAATTTTTGGGTTGTGCCTGGAACAACAGTACTTTTTATCACTGCAGTAAATCCANTTGGTAACTCATCTAGGATTGATTTCACAATCGAAAGATCGCATGAACCATCGGTATCTGACATTGGAGTAGGGACAGCAATGTATGCCATATCTACATTATCTGTGACATCGGATAGAGTAGTCCCCCGAACAGGGTCGTGAATGAATAATTCATGAACATCAGAAAACCAATGTTCCATTGCCCCGCCAACGATTCCTGCACCGATTATTCCAACTTTCATTTTAGTACATCCATTTTATTGTGAACCCAGAGGATCGGGATCTCCAGGGCGAATATTGCATGGTTCAGGAGAAAGCAATCCATCTTTTGCTAACTCTGCAGCGCGNAGTAATGCATCNGGAGTTCCACAATCTAACCATTCTTGATCNCCTAGGTCTTTNAGATGAATATCTCCCATTGCAATGTATCTACGATTTAGATCTGAAATAGAGAAACCATCAGATTCAGTAGCACTCACTTCGTCGAGAATATCCCAAAACCTTTCATCGTAAAGGTAGATTCCACCAATTGCAATATTACTAGGAGGATTTGTTGGTTTTTCTACGATGTCTGTTAATTTTCCGTTTTCATCAAAAACACCTACTCCGAATGCTCTAGGATCACTTACAGATCGTCCGAGTAAAAGACAACCTGGGGCCTCTTCAGATTTTTTCCACATATCTACTTCTTCGATTAAATCAGCTGTAGTTATATTATCTGAAAAATATACCATCAAACGACTACCTTCAACATGAGGTCTTGCTAAGTTAAGGGCATATGCTACTCCTTGAGGTTCTTCTTCGATAACATAATGGATATTTTCACCAGGTAGTCCAACACCTACGTGTTGAGCAATTTGTCCAATAAACCGGTTTCCAATGATAGTGATATCTTGAATTCCCGTACGTCTAATGAATCCTAGTGCAAAATCGATAACGGGCCTTCTGTGAAGAGGAAGCATTGCTTTTTGCATGTATCTGGTGAATGGCAATAGACGAGAACCATGTCCACCGGCTACGAGAATGGCCTTCATCGACTCCGTCATATGCTCCCCTTCTATTCATGGTTCATGGACTTTCAGAATATTCTTCTGAATTAGATGGAACTGGACCACCAAAATGACCTTGTCCAACTAAATCGCCCAAACGCTCAACTCCGGCCTCAATTAATTCGGGATCGTTTCGTTCAGCCCTTTCCCATGATGTTTGAGAAATTTCAGCAGCAATATTGTCAGCTTCAACCTTGATCAACGTACTTCTTTCCAATTCACCCTCAAGCCCTTCATGCTCGATATTCACTTCCATTCCATCGATTGTGGGCATATTTGAATCAAATGTGTCAGCACCACCACCAAAAGCAACTCCCTTAGGATCTTTTCCTCTAGTCTTGTATATTGCTCCTCCAGTAGAACTAACTTCTTTTGCAAGAGGGTCGTTTGGGGCATTATTGATAATTTGATCGACATTTGACTCCACCAATTCACCATAATCTTCACCAATTGACTCATCTGAATCTACTCTACGTTGATGATCGGCCGCACCCCATGCTATAATCAATAAGATCGGGAACAAAAGAACAAACAATATCGTACTTGGAATACCAACTTGATTCACCAATGGACCAACATCAATAAGCATGTAGATACTAAAAATCCCAATCAACCAAGTAAGTATCAATGAAATAATTCTGAATATTGTTCGTTGAAATTCTGAATCTAATCTATGTTTTAGCATATCTAGTTCGTCAATTTCAACAGGAGTTACCCTGTCCACTTCACTAGATTTCATGGTTTACAATTATTGCATGTCTTCTTCAAGTGCTCGGACCCATGAGTCAGCAATATTTGTTGGTAAATCAGGTAATGTGATTGTACCTTTTGAATCTGATACCATAACCGAATCAGCAACCGAAATAGTCTGATGTCTGGGTAATCTTGCAATATCTGATAATAAATCACTGAGCATACCTTGTACGGATCGGTTGTTTTCTATAACTTCCTGATTGACTCTTCTTGCATCTTCCATAGCCTGAGCACGCGTATTCTCATTCCTTCGAGCATGTCCATCCATTAGTACTTCAATCATCTCTTTCATCTGATTCCATTTTTCTGTTTCAAATCTTTGGGATTGGCGGATTCCATCCAATAACTCTTGATTTCTGATCATCATTTGATTTTGTTTATCAATAGCCTTCATTGTTTCTTTCATCGCACTTTCTTGAATTGCCAAAGCTCTCCTTTGCTCATCCAACAATTTCCTTGCTTCAGGGGCTCCAATAGCGTCTCTTCTTGTTAATTCATCTTCCAATCCTCTTGAGAAGTGATTCAACTTGTCAAAATGAACTCGAATTTCCTTCAATTCTCGAGATAAATGCTCGGCATTTTTCGCTCGCTCTGTGTATAATTGTTTGAATTTTCTATGATTCGATGCATTGTACGGTGCATCAATGAGAGTCATCACAATTATCCAAGTCGAAATAGTAGGTATTGGTGCTGGCCAAAGTGTCCAAAGGTAGTATGCAGAAAAAGACCCAAGAATTATCGCGATTAAACGGGGCATCAACATTCCCTTAGTTTCCAAACTATATTACGAGTAGATGGGGGAACCCCGGGCCCCATCAATCTGCAAAGCCGTAGAGCCCATCACCTAGGTGGATAATTTGGTTTGAAGCCATCAGATGTTCAATTGCTTCTTGGACTTCCTTTGAGTCAAAGCCCAATATGGAACAGACTTCCATCATATCATCTTCATGAAGAACAGCATCTTGTGACTCCTCCATTTCTTGAAGAATATGTTCACAACAGATTCGTAAAATAGGATCGTCATCAACAGAATCAATGTCTTCAGTCGGAATCATATCTTCTGATTGAATAACCACAATTTTGGGTTCAATGTTGGATTTTGGTTGTTTATATGCATCAAACAAATTCTTTTGATGAGGATCAGTAATGCGTTTAGAATCATCGATTTGTCTTTCAACACGTTCGATCAATCGTTCAATTCTGTGTTGTCGATGCTCTAATTTTAATTGCTCATCATTGAGTTTTGATACAAGTAGTTCCATTTCTTGATTAGCACATTCTACTAACCAATCATACAAGTTCCATGAAGGNTCTATCCGAAGCATATTTTCCCATAATTCGCGAACTTCAATTGGTAGAGAGTCAGGATCAATACGAATTTTGGACGAATCCTCAGATGACCCCAGTTCATCCATAGCCNACTAACTCATCACCCCCGTCTATGAACGATTCCCCTGTTTTGCCCATTTATCTTTTAGACAGGGGTATTGATGAATGATTACCGATTGGGAAANTCATGGCCCACCATCGCATCACAGTTTTACCGGGAGATGGNACCGGTCGAGAGGTNACTTCAGAGGCCTTGAATTTATTGAAAGTTGTAGAGCAGCATTCGCCTTTATCATTCACAATTACTGAAATTCCATGCGGAGGGCAATATTATCTTGAAACAGGAGAAGAATGGCCATCTGGATCTTTTGAGCATTGTCGAGATGAATCTGATGCAATTCTTCTCGGCGCAATTGGTTGGCCGGGAGCANTTAAGCCAAATGGAGATCTTGCTGGTGGTCAAGTAATCCTAGGACTACGTTCAGGCCTCGACTTGTTTGCCAATGTTCGACCAATTAAATTGTACAATGGAATTAGACATAAAATTCATGGAGAATTCAAACANGTCTGGACTCCTGGACTAGTTGATATGAGTATNATTCGAGAAAATACTGAGGGTCTGTATCAGCCATTACTCTCTCGCTCTGCACATTTGGCTAGGGGAGAAGAGTATTCTGGAATTTCAGATATTTCAATACCTGGAATGGATGGGGAATTTGCGTGGGATCCTCGCCCCATTTCCCGCATAGGTTCAGAAAGAGTCATTCGTTTCGCCTTTGAACTTGCGTTACAAAGATCAGGAAATCCATCTGACGGCACCACTAGAGTGACCTGTGTTGACAAAAGTAATGTTACTAGAGGTTGCCAACTTTTTAGGAAAATTTACCGAGAAATAGCTACAGATTTCCCTAATATTGAAACTGATGAATCTTACATTGATGCGTTTACTATGTGGTTGGTCCGTCAACCTGAATTTTATGACGTAGTAGTGGTTCCAAACATGTTTGGTGATATTGTTACAGATTTAGCCAGTGCACTTCAAGGTGGCATGGGTATGGCAGCAAGTGCGAATATCGGTGATCATCATATGTTGTTTGAACCAGTTCATGGTTCAACACCTAAAAGAGCAGGTAAGGGACAAGTGAACCCAATAGCAATGTTGAGTTCTGTACAACTAATGTTTGAATGGTTAGGTCGTAGAAAAGAAGATTCGGATGCGACTATCGTATCTCAAATAGTAGAATCAGCTATTGAAGAATTGATTACCAAAGGAAATCCATTAACCTATGATTTAGGTGGTTCGGCATCCACTTCTGAGGTCTCGTTAGCAATATGTGCATCAGTAACTGAGAAATTAAAATCTCACTATGTCAATGCTTAGTTTAATTATCGAAATTTCTAAGTATTTCTTGGATGACATTTTCTAAATTTTCCTCATTATTCCATTCAAGAGACTTAACAGAGTTTTGCATCAATGATTCAAGAAGAATCGGAACGCAACGCGTTAACTCATCTACAATGGTTACAGTAGCCATCTGTGCAGTTCTAGATAATGGGTTGAGATCAATTACACACACAGTTTTCCCCATTGCAATAAGAGCTTCACATCTATCTCCATCCTCTAAAGGAACGAGTATTGTATCAGCCGATAATATTCCATCTGAGTGACATTTAGCTCGTGGCCCCTCAAGGTTAGGGATTCTACCATCCGGACTTCCTCCAAGAATTTTCACATCAGTGATTTTGTTCTTTATGTTAGGATATAATTTCAATGCAAGTTGTTGTTGTTCAATTAATGTTGAAAGTAAAACCTCCATTCTTTTTGGAGTTCTATAGTAAATGTTGACTTCAATAGGACAGTTCAATACTGCGGCACAAGCAATCAGTTGGGGTCCTGCAAGTGCAACTGTATTTCCATTGACTGAAATAACACATTTTTCAGAATTAAGTAATCTATATGCTGTTTCTGTAATCGCTAATCTAGCAGAATCACAGGTTTTCTCTCCCAATAGATAATCAAAGGCTTCACCTCTTCCATGTGCAATTAATGCCGATTCTGCCAACATTCCTTTTGAAGCAGCATCCACTAGCTTTTGTCTAGACAATAACGACTCCCTTCGAGGATGTGATTCTGGGATATCGCCCATATTTTCTCCTCATTGTTTTGATTACTATGATACAATCTCTCTAATGCCTTCGTCATCCAATAACATACTCATATCGATTGAAGATACTCCCATGTTGAGTTTGCTAGTCGAAATCACATCCACATCAGTTACTTTCCATTCGTCAATATCTTCGAATTTTACATTTCCACTTGCTTCTGTGTATATCCATTCATTGTATCCATGACTTTTTAGATCCATTACAGCTTCTTTGGTTTTTACAGGTCCCATGTTGTCTAACATGATTACAAGAGGTCTATTTTCATCTGTTTCCATCATACGATTACACCATGATTTCGCCACAGTTAACGCCAATGATATAGAATCGACTTCGATTACTGTAAAGGACCCATGCCACTTGAAATCGGTAGTCTCTATCCATCTTTTCATTGTCTCTTTAGATCGACTTTCATCTCCTTCCCTCAGTGCGATTTGATCGTTTTCTTTGATCATTACAGCATCTCCTTTTCGAAGGCGATGCGTCAATCCTCCTCCTACATGAACAGCCCATTTGTCTAGAAGTCCCCATGATGTCTTTCGAGTAGATGCTACTTTCATTCCACTTAGCCCCTTTGTCCATTTTTCTGTAAGAGTGGATATTCCAGAAAGCCGTCCTAAGAAATTTAAGATAATTCGTTCAACTGATAGGATATCTCTGGGTGTTCCATCGAGTATTAGAATTACATCACCGGATTGAAAATGACCGCCTTCTCTGGCCTGCCATGCTCTATTGATATGAGGGAGATGAACATCAAGAAGACGATTAATGACATGAACTCCACACAATGTTCCAGCCTCTTTAGCGACAACACGAGCTCTTACAGTAAGTTTAGAGGCACCTACAGGAACAAACCCATCATCTTCGAGTAACGTACGATTCCAACGATCTATACTTTCTAAAAAAAGAGCCGTAGGTTGATCCTCAAACCATAGCATTCCGCTCTGGTCGTGCGGCAGTCGAACCTTTTCGGCTGTAGTCGAGAGGTCCCCGGACTCCAAAGAGTCCGTCATGGTGGAATCAGTGTCTGTCACCATGCCTACGAACCCCATTTCATGTTTGAATGATTCCGATTAATTTATTTTATTTATTTCACTTGATTTAGTGCAGATTCAGCAGCGGCAAGACACGCTAAAATGTCATCTACTGTACTTCTTAAACTTCTGAGAGAGGTTGAATAAACACGTATTTCCATCCTATCATTTAGAATAATAATATCAAACGAATCAGGGTCATCAATCTCTATTGAGGCTTTTAGGACCTCTAATTCGCCAGGTTTTCCTGCCCAACTCAGTACCGCTTCATGGGACTTCATTAGTATTCACTTATGGATAACCCATAAGGATGCTCCGACATTATTGGTAAGTATGGAGGGCCGAGTTTACCCCTCTAGAGGCCCTCTGCTCGATTGGTATGATCATAATGCAAGAGATCTACCTTGGAGGAAAAACCCAGAACCGTGGCCTGTTTTACTTTCCGAATTCATTCTTCAACAAACGAAAATGGATGTTGGCCTCGTTTATTGGAAGAGAATGTACGAACGTTTTCCAACATTACATGAAATGTCTATTTCCACATTGGAAGAAGTAATGTTATTGTGGCAGGGTTGTGGGTATTATGCAAGGGCAAGAAATTTACACAAATTGTCAGTNATTATTGGTTCGCGTGATCCTCCAATTATTCCCTCTGATCCCAAAGAATTAGAGAAACTCCCTGGAATTGGTCCATATACGTCTGCAGCCATCGCCTCTATTTCTTTTGATATTCCAATTGCTGCGGTAGATGGAAATATAAAACGAATATTTTCTAGATTAAATGCAATAGAATATCCAAATCCNAAAGATGTGCAGGAATGGGCAAACATCAGTCTAGATGAAATTCGTCCCGGTGACTGGAATCAAGCATTAATGGAGTTAGGTGCCATTGTTTGTACTCCACGTGCCCCTAAATGTAATTCCTGTCCTGTTTCAGAGAATTGTAAGTCAAGGCTTACAGGAGATCCAACGAAATATCCGGCCTCAAAACGTAGATCATCAACTAAAGTGAAGGGTCATGCATTGGTTATTTCTTCCCCAGAGGGTATAGTACTGTCTCAACGTAAAGGTTCTCAACTTGGCGGATTATGGGGGGTACCAATTACAGAAGATCCAAATGGTCTTGAGACATTGTGTATTGATCATAAGATACAATCTCCAGAAAAAGTTGGTGAAATTCATCATGCATTTAGTCACAGAGATTTTTATCTTNAAGTATGGAAAGTAGATGTAATGAAAGGAGGGATTCGCTCAGACAGCGTACCAATATCACGTTTAGATCGAAAAATCTTGGACGCAGCAGGTTGTGGTGAATCATGACAGANCCAGATTGGGATAATGTACCGTTGGTAGCAGGCTCTGGTGGTGTTCTAACTGAAGAATTACGCACATCACATTCTGGAAGAAAGGCATTGATGCTAACCAGACAAGGGAATCCTTCTGAATTTCTCAGTTTAGCGGAAACAATGGATATTGATGCTGTAGAGATTATTTCTCAAAAAGGGCGTTCTAATCCTCGATTACACTTTGGTAGGGGTCGCCTCGAGGCTATTCGTGACGAACTTAGAATGGCCCCCGAATCTCATCCTTGGTCTGGTATTGATTTGATACTTGTAAATGCGAATTTAACCCCAAGACAATTAGTAAATTTGACTGATTTACTTCAATGTGAAACATGGGATAGGGTTAGATTATTATTGGAATTATTTACTCAACATGCATCAAGTGTAGAGGCAAGAAATCAAGTTAGGATTGCTCGTCTGAATGCTGATAGAAATATTTTACGTGAGTTAGTAAATCGTGAAACAACTGGTGAAAGACTTGGTTTTGGAGCCGGAGGAAGAACAGGTTGGAACATTGCTCTTTCTGCATTAAGTCGAGAGCTAAAGACATTGAAAAATCGTCAGAAAAGATATGGAAAAGCAATCAAGGAAAGGCAAAGGCAGAGAAAAGATAGTGGTGCAAAAACTGTAGGTTTAGCCGGTTACACTAATGCGGGCAAGTCAAGTTTGTTTGCTGCTCTCTGTGGTAAACCAGTTTTGGTAGAAGATAGATACTTTTCAACATTGGAAACAACTGTAGGAAGAATGCAGTTCAGTCCTCGAATTTTATTGGTGGACACAATAGGATTTATAGATGAAATTCCATCAGATCTTCTAGATGCATTTTCAGCTACATTACAAGAGAGTATTGACTGTGATCTTCTATTACTCTTACTTGATGCATCAGACTCAATTCCTGAATTAATTAGAAAATTTGAGACATCTAGACGTGAATTATTTGATCGAACAGATCACGATTTAGAACCATATGATCTCCAAGTAGTTCTAACCAAATCAGATTCATGTTCTGAAGAACATCTCAAGGAAGTACAGAGTGCTTTACGATTATTTAGCGTTGAAGATGCTGTAGTTACTTCTTCTTCTTCTTCAGATGGAATAGATGTTCTGAGATCAGAAATATTAACTCGATTGCATGGCCCTCCTATTGAGATGCAAATCACCCATTCATCCATGACTAATGCAAGGCCACTGGCAGCCATAGAATCTCAAATTAGAAGAATGGCAATGGTACGAGAACGGGAAGTGAATGACCAAGGTCTTCGAATGATCGCTTGGATCGATCCAATTGATTGGTTTAGATTACAAGAATCATTAGGATCAAGAGTTTTCGAGATTATCAAAAATTCGCAATCTGAATAAGGGGGGGCACAAATAACCGTCTGTGGACGGAGACGAAGTAGAGCCCAAATCTGTGGAGATCACAGTTTCATCTATTCCAGAGGAAGAGCCTGTATTTGCATCCACTGGAGCAACGCTGATTCTACCTTCTCAGATGCCTAGAGATCCAAGAATGCACGTAGCGTTGTTGTTTATTTTATTGGCAAGTATCTTAGGTACAGTGAATGGTTACGATTTCATTGAAGGAGATGGTGGATTGGTAACAGATCGAGGCTTTATTTACAGTCAAACTCAAACTGCCAATTTATTGAGTACATCTGCTCCAGGGTCTGCGATACTTACTGGTGTACTTACATTACATGACGATTCTCCTGGAGTCAATTTCACCATTGAAGTTGTCACTCCAGTTGTTGACGAAGATGGGATTCAAAGAATTACACGACCATCTACAATCACTGACTCCCAAGGAAGATTTCGATTAGAGGGTCTTAATCCAGGATTGATGTCTATGTATGTAGTAAATATGTCCAATCCAGATGAGGGAATGACTCATCGAATATTATTGTCTCCTGGAGCACTTTTTGAACCATATGGATTCACCCATCTAAACTTAGATTTTGCATCTCCAGAAGAGTTTGACTTGATTGAACAGAAATCAAATGGTTTGACTCGATGGATGGATCTTAGTGAAGAACAAAGGGGGAAAGAACTGTACGATCCTACAGCAGCAGCTGTTTATGATATAGCAGGAACGATCTTTATCGGAATATCAGTAATTGCGATTTTCTTTGGAATTACAGGATGGCGTACCAAGAGTACTCTGTTATTACGAACTGGAGCTGGTTTGGTATTCTTTAGTCAAGGACACTACTACTCTTCTTGTTGTCTAGGACTACTTGCAATGTTGACTACATTCGGTCTACATGTTGAAGAAATGTAGTTATTGAGCAACTAAAGAATCTCTCATTCGGTTAAACCATGACATGCCCTTAGAGTGGCTTTCAATCAAACGAAATGCTTTGGAATGCATCTCAATTGATTGCATATATCCGAAAACAGCAAGGTCGACAATGTGAGGTGTATTTCCACCAAAAAACGAGTTCTCTCCAATCTCTTCGGTCCATTCATCGAGTAAATGATGCCATAACTCACCTGGTTTCATTCCAGTTTTCTTGGTTCTTTTTTTAGCGATAATTCCCCACATGATAGGAAAGCCTAGCCAAGCATAGATTCTTCCTGTGAAGAAACCAAATCGTTCGTGTTTCGCGACAGATCTGGTTGTAGATAATGCNGAGCCAATTGANCCGTAGAGAATTGGAATAGTTGCATCTTTCATTTTCGTATCTGCCCATTCCATCCATTTATCTCTTCGAACTTCGTCTTCCATCTTCCATAGGTTTCCATTGTTGTAAACTTCGTCTATTCTTTTCATGATAGGAGTGGAATCTACAACAACTTCTCCGTCAGACATTTTCCAAACTGGTGTTTTACCCCAGTCACCTGCAAATGATACACTTTTTTTGATTTTTAGAGGATTGACTTTTACTCTTTCATGAGGAAGATCTAGATGATCAAGAAGTGCCCGAACTTTCCATGTAAATGGACACGTGTTCAACATGTAAAGTGAACCAGCAGTTTCGCTCATGAATCGAACCAAAACATCCTCCTTTGTGAATATTAGTAAACGACCATACTCAAATCTCAAGAGATAGTTCTCTACTCCGGATTTATGGCAGACATTCCAACCTCGGTCATTTCCAGTCTAATTTCAATGGACGGGTACGAACAAATGTTAGAAATAGATAGAATTACTGTTGAATATGGTGTATCTGAAGAGGAATTAATGCAATTAATGGCTAGTGCCAAAGGAGAATCCTCAGAACCTAAACTTGATCCGATTTCCGATCCTTCATTTGCAAGAAGTAAATCTGTGGATTATGATTTGGAACCCACTCAAAGTACGGCAGATAGACCTGAAGCATTGCAAAATGCTCACCGTTTTCGTATGGAGTACGACCCTAGCGAATCAGGACGTGCTCGCCAATCACAAGTGGACCAAGCAATAGTTTGTTCACAGTGCAGGTCTCCACTCGGAATACCTTCAATACGTCCAATTCGTGTTACGTGTCCTAATTGTATGTACGAGTTATATTTTGAGTCGTAATCAAACTCCCCAAAATCGTCCTTGGGTTTCTTGTCTTGTTGACCAGGATTTTACACCGGTTCTTACCATCCAATAAACAACTATTGCAACTACGGCTAATCCCCAATCATTGTAGATCACTCCGGGATCTAATTCGTATGTTACTCCACCTGTAATTTGTCTAGCAACATCGAGTCCTGCTTCAGCAAAAGCGTAAATGACTGCTCCTCCAGCCATAATTTGGAAAACACGTCCTGTCAGAGTACCTCTTCTCCATCTCAGAACTACCATTGACATTGCTACAGCAAGAGAGGCNAGAATTATCCATTGTAGCCCACTATCCATTGCTTCGATTGCTATTTGAACGGTAGATAGACCTGAATCTGCTTGTACAATCGTACGATAGGATTCCAAAATAGCTAGTAGGCTAGAGAACGAAGCAAANGCCCAAAGAAGNGATGAAACAATTCCTCCCATCGCACTGTCTCTCATATCAAGCATCAAACGTTCGAATTGATTTTCAGCTCCAAGACCCTTTGCTAGTAACCAAATTCCGACGATAAGAGGCATTGCACCAATGAGAACTCCCCCTCCGGGCAAGATCATTCCTAAACCAATTATCATCATGAANACTGATAATGGAACAAGAAGTCTTGCTCTCCATTTAGGATCTTCGATGGCCTTCATGATATAGTAAAATGTACCTTCAATNCCCTTACTTTGCCTTACAATAATCTTCTCAACATAATCAATTCGAACTCTACTCTGAATGATTGGCATTACAGCTTCATCTTCCGCTCCGTCGGTAACCAAGATTGCACAATCTGGTTGAAATTCTGAAATTACTTCTTCAAGCTGTTTTGCAATTGCCCTATCTGAGCGAGCACCAACTCTTTCATCCCCTGTAAGAATTGCAACTTCAACAGCATCATTTGGCTCACCAGAATCTAAAATTCTGTCATGGTGGTGAAGTGCTCCGAGAATTGCATTTGTATCACTCTCTTCTGGATCTGCAAGTCCAAGTCTTAATGCTGCACTGAGAGTAGATTTTCTTCCAATTACTGGCCCTCTGAGTCCTGCTTTGATTCCGAGATCATTATCTCGATCAATGGTCAGCACGAGGGTCCGGGTCATCTTCTTCGGGCTTTAGTAAAAAGTACATCCCTATCAAGGATTGGCCGACTCCGGAGTTTCTTCGATTGATTCTCTTGATTCTTCAGCCTGAGATCTATCTCTTTGTTTCCACCAAACGTATGACAAAGGATGCTTCATTTTTGGCTTATCACAAATCGGGTCGTCTCCTGGTGAAACCGGACATCTTCCATCCATCTTTAATCGACTACAACCAGCTGGGGTATATTCTCTGTCATACACATGCCCGATTTGATACCTGGTAGTTTCAGGATTGTAATCAGGTGCACCTTGAAAGAATGAAGCACACTGTTCTTGTTCGATGCCAAGTGCTGCACTAATCGCAGCAAGAAATACACGACCAGAATGGTTTACATTTTCTCCCATTGATAATTCNTTAATCGCAATTTCCATACAAGGTGGCCAATCCGATCTTGTTGCTTCTCCTGCTTCAAAATCTAATGTAGATCTTGATTGTAGAATAGTTAACACAGCTCCAACAGGTTCACTCAATCTTTCAGCAAACTCTTCATTGATTTTTTCCATTCTTTCATCGCAACGTTTTCTCAAGTCTTCACGAATCCTTTCTTTGATTAGTCTGGCCAATCTTTGTTGACTATTTTCACTATTTGAAGGCCCCATTTCTACCCATCCATCACTCATTGGCCTGTTTGGAAGCCTCCAATAGTCTCCACTAATTCTGGGGCTAAGTTCAATAAAATCAGTCAATGGAATTGAATAGATTGTCTCTCCATTTTTGATCTCANTTTGAATATTGGACAAATAAGTAGTAGCAATTTTTTCAAAAATCTGAACATCGCTTCCAAGTAATTTATCAGCACGAGTAGNTTCTCCCTCTGCCCATCTTGCAGTAACTCTTTCGTCNAATGTGGCACACGCAACCATCATTGCGTAAAGGAACGAGAGACTCTCTGACATTCTTCCAAGTTCTGTACTAAGGTCTCCAGATCGTTGTTCAATTCCATCATCATGTAGGACAGATTCNTTCACACGCATATCCCCTTTACGTCGNATATCAGATAACCACGCGGCTGAAAGTAGATCTTCCATACTAATTCCGTTATCAGATAATATGGTNCGAGTATTTTCAGCTGATTGAGGTAAAAACGGATAGCGTGCAAGCACTTTTGCATCTTCAATGAGAGGAGGACGCAACGGCATGGGCATGATTCTCAGGCATGAAGTAACACGGGGGTTCTTCAACGCGACCGGTCTGTAGGNNNCATGAGCCCTCATGAGGTTCGTTCCATNGGNATGAGGGTCCAAGATAGAGTNCGAGCCCAGTTTTCGTGGCCCTTAGAATCCGATAGAGAAAGTGCAATGATGCTCTTACAGAATGTTAACTCACTATCATCAAAGGTTCCAGATTGGACAGAAGAAGAGAGAGAAAACAGCATTACATCTCTTCAAGAGAGATTACTAAACGGTCCAATTGCTGCTGTTGGTGCGGCGGTCAATTCCGATGAGATATTATCTGCCTTGAATTCCAATCATCGATTTATTTTTGCAGATGGTTCAATAGGAATTATTCAGGAATTTGAGAATGAGATTAGAGAAAAAATATGGTCAAAGACGTTGGCATTAGTTACCGATGCTGACGGCCATCCATATATTTCCCAAGCAGCGGAACGGAAAATTATGCATATTTTACATGCTCANGGAGATAATGAGGAAGATTGGGCGAAATTAGTCAAAGAGATATCAGAGATGAAAGCACCTCCTAGATTGATTTTGACTCACCAGACTCCAGATAGAATAGAAGGAATGCTCAATCCTGGAGGATTTACTGATGGCGACCGTACAATATGTTTGATTGGTTTCTTAGGGGTACCAATTCCACAAATNTCACTGTTAGGATATCGTAGTGATATTGTTGGNCAATGGTCTGGAGCAACAGATCCGGAAAGAAAATTACGAAAACTAATATTCATGCAAGAGGTCATTGATAGATTGTTAGAGGGGGCGCCTAAGTGACTGATGATAATTCACGAAAGTCCGCGATTACTACCATCGTTACTTTTGTTCTCCTGAACATAATTTGGACAGGAGCACTGACATCAGCAGCCGACCAGCATCTTATTTCTCCAAATAGTGATATTGTAACTGAATATCGATTTGATGGCCCGGATATTCTAGGAAAAGAAATCCCGTTTCATGTATTTTATGAAATTAATGAGGTAGAAGGAATGGGATCTTCAGAGGTTACTATTGAATTACAGTTATCTGATGGAACCATCATCGAAGTTTATTCTGGAATCTCAAATACATCATCAACAGAAACATATGCTTTGTTACCCGGCCCCTCTTCATTTTTGATAACAATAAAACAAGATGGTCAGATATACCCCGTTCCTTCAGACATAGTTGAGATCGATCTTAGAACAGAGATGGAGCTTTACACTCCAATTCGGATTGAAGGATATGTTGTTGCAAATATTCTTGCATTAATCTTGATAGTAACTGATAGAACTCTTCGTTCATGGGCAAAATCTCGTCGATTGAAACGAGGCTCGCCGATTGTACGTAAATTACGTCAGGAATGGAAAGAAGTCGAGAAATCAATTTCTGGAGGAGACCCAGTTGATGTAGATGATTTACTTTCTGAATCTACCTCTGCANCAAATTTGATGTCTAAACGACGCAATTGGTCTGTGGAAGAAACAGAACCAGAAAAGGAAGAAGGAGACCAAGACATGGAGGATGCGGATGCTGAATTAGAGTCGCTAGATGAACTTGGAGAAGGTGACGAATCTAGATTACAAGGTAAAGCCACAATAGACGACGATCTAGATACGATTAGCGATTTATGGGACAAACTAGGCGATGGACAAANCAAAAGGCGAGGTCCTTAGTTAAAGAAAATCATCTAACGTATAGACTGTAACTTTGTCATTTTGAAAGACAGACTCCACACTATCTGCCATCCAATCTACATATTGTTGCGTGTATGGATCAATTCCAAAATTATCGATTACATGATTGATTACGCCAAGGTATTTTCTCACTGCTCCCTGAGAAACAGTAAGAATCAGATTACCTCCACATCGAGATTCTTCCATTCGACTCGAATGGTGGCCATGTAATCCTCCACTTGCTCCTTGCATTTGGATACATTTTCCGGCCAGTGGTAATCTTCTGTATGAATGATTACATTTTGCACATCTAACTTTTTGTCTGCTAAATGCATTCAAATTTCCTCTTACATCTGGGAGTAAATGGGAACCAATCACAGTTGAAGCAACAATCCTTGCATCTACACTACGTAATTTACGACCAAGGGCTAATTGTGCACTCATTTTGTCAGTCATGCTGCCTAGAGTTTTGTAAGCTGAGTTTACTGGACCTGCATCTAATGATTCTAGATCGTGAGAGAAACCATATCCTCGTACTGCACCNACAGTTCCAATTCGATTGTTGACGAGGTCAACTAATTTTTTATCCATAATTTGTCGTGGGTGAGGGGAATGTAAGGTTTCTAAATAGAATTCCTTGGAATAATTCCATCCAGCATCAACATGCAATGCTTCTTTNTCTAATTCCATTGGATTCAATCTTGTCGTCAATGTCAATGGAGCATCCATTCGTCCACCTCTTGAGGAAGGTAGAATCATTCTACTGAAATTCAACAGTCCATCGAGCAATAACATGACNCAATCTTCATCTCCATCACAATTTCTCCTCTTTGCTGCATGGAATAATGTGTGACCATATCCAGCAGATGCATTTGTCCATCCGATAAACCGGCATAGTACCCCTCCAGAAGTATGTGGAGCAAGTGCAATACCAAGTTGACCAACCAAATCATCGATAGTTTCTGCATTAAATTCTGGTTTCATCTTGTAAAATCTAACCAAGAGGTCATCTAGATATTGGCTGATTTTTAGCAGATGTTCTCCTCCATCTCTGCTAGGAATAAAATCCTGAGGAAATAATTCTAAGATTTGAGTATCTTCTTTCAATTCATCTCCTCTAATATCATGAGTGTATCCTAAATCGACTAATTTCTCAACTGATGTGCCAATTTCTATTGGTCTAAAATGAGTTACTGGAACATCAATCATATCGTAACGAATGGTACCATCCCTAAATGCAGATACATCATGAATTGCTCTTAGAATTCCTTTCTCAATAGGTTCAGGATATTGAGCTTTGGAAGTCAGTCCCTTCATTGCCTTGATTCGTTCAGGCAACCTGTCAAGTCCAAGTGAAATTCGCTTGACCTCTAGGATATCAGCGAGAGGAATAGTTGTTAATTCACCCATCCGATTTCGAAGATGTCCTCCACGCCTATCTGCAGGAACAGTTCTTCCCCCACATTCTTGAGGTTCATTTGGTATAGTTCGATGATGGCAACGAATATGTGGAGTTTCTCTATCGCACCTCAAGCATCTTCTAGGCCCAACAGTTACTCGAATAGATCCTTCTCTAGATACTGCAGTTGCTAACAATCGTTGCGGACCTCCATAATTTTGAATTGGGTAGAGTGCATGTGCTTTCTGCTTCATTTCTCTGGGTGCGGACTTCTCTGGACGCCCCATTCGACAACCAATTCTACATGGAGCAGCATCTATCCACTCCAATGAACTAACATTATTTACAATCCAAAGACTATTCATCACATTGTTTTCATCAATCTCAATTTTTGCATTATTCAGTCCTTCTTCATCATCTGGACCTGGGTCTTCAATTGCATCTTGTGCCTCTTTACCTGCTAATTCCGTAGCTGCAATATCTTCTCCTCTTTGCCTTGCTGCAGTTTCTGCTTGAATCCTAGCAGTACGTCGTTTTTCATCAAGTATCTTATTTCTTTCATTCTCTAATTTAACAATATTTTTTGCATTATCAATACTATTCATTTTTGATTGGATTAATTTTCTAATATCTTTTCCTTCTGTGATTTTTCCATCATTAATCGAAAACTCAAGACCATGTAATAGACCATTCCAATAACTTTCGATAACAATATCATCACTTTCGTGTTGATGTGAAATTCCTAGACACATTAGTACTGATTTTACTAGTCCATGTTGATTGAATCCGAGATTTGGAGATATTTGCTCTGATTCAATCTCAGAAATTTTGTACTTTCCGACATCCAATATCTCTGTTTTTTGATTTGCTGAACTATCCTTTCTTCTAAGATTAGTTTGATTGTTAGTAATTGTGTCAACTATCGGTGTACTTTCGATAATCATTGGCGCAGTCCATCCAAGAACTGCATCTGGAATCCGTAAATTTCCATTTTCGATAATTGCTTCACTTAATGCATCAATGAATTTTGGTAGTATGGAAATCGGCAAATCAGACCATTGTGGATTATGAGATGGATGAATGCCTACATTCCAACGTTTAGAAATTTCAATTGCTGCATTCCAATCAACTTCAATATGACGAAGTGAATTGTGCCAGTCACGTAGCTGCCACTCAACTTCCAGTCTCTCAGATTTACTTCGTAATCTTCTCTTTAGTTCCCAGGGTGGAGATCTTTGAAGGTCTATTTCTTGAAAACTCAAAATTGATTTGAGAAAGTCCAAGTCATCTTGGTTTTTGATTGAATCCAATACTTCGGATGCCCACCATTCGGAAGTAAATGCAGATGGAACGAGTGTCTTGTTGTTTTCCAAGAATTCACCAAATCCTAGCATCAATTCACCATTGTCCCAAATGGCTCGTACTTGGTCTTCAATTTCATTCCATTTTTCTTCTTCATTTACTCTAACGAAAGTCCCATCATCTAAGAGTACCATTGGACCATCTATCTCAGTACATGGTGTTACAGCACATGCTTTACCAGGGCGTTCAATCTTCATTTGTGTCCCTACAGAAATGAATGAACTCATTGCTTTCATGGATACCGGATTCATTCCAGCAGCAGCAAGTCCGGATGCTCTAGGCCTTCCATATCTTAATCGAAACCCACCAGGCTCGTTCGGCATTCCAAAGACAGGACGACCGGCAATGATATCTTTCATGAATCTAGAATCAGTTTTGATTACCTTTGATACAAATTCGTTTTTTCCCTGAGAGTCTGATTTTTTCCCTCTATTCGCAAATTCACTGATGAATCCCCAACCCGGAATTTCTAGTCGTTCAACATGTTTCTGAATCTTTGGTGCTTTGAGACATAACCCTTCTCCAATTACTAGAAGAACACCTCCTCTTACTCTCCCGTCATCGATATTCCTTACTTCTCGATAACCTGCACACTCGATGTCTTCTGTTGATTCTCCATTAATCATCACCGGACATGACTTTACGATTACATCAATTTCTTCGGGAGTAGGTTTGTATTGCATTCCTGCACGATATAGTCCAAATTCTTCCTTGACTCGTTCAACTTCTGCAAATGTCGGCTCATATTTCGCAAGACCTAATTCTGAACGAATCATATCACCAATCAGAACTGCCATTGCTTGAGCAGTTCCTCCAGCAGCTCTAATCGGACCACAAAAATCTATGGATAAAAATGTGGAACCGTCGACATTATTCAACAATCTGACTTGTCCGATTCCTTCCAATGGAGCAACCAAGATAGCTTCAGTGAGGATAGCAAGACCTACTCTCAAGCCAGCATCAATGGAACGTTGTTGATCTCCAGTTCTTTCCATCATTTGGTTAGAAACCTGACATGCTATTTTGATCGCAGTAGTTTCGCGATCTTCTTCTTGCAACATTGTTCTGATGCTTTCAGCAATTTCTAGACCATCTAGATATTCTTCAAGTAATTTCTCTGTTCGATCTGCTAAATCTATCGCCCTTGGTATTTCTACTTCAGTAGAAAAATCAAGCCCCTTCTCCCTTGCTTCACTTGCAAGAGTATACAGTCTCTCAGTTTCACTATCCAATTGATTGTGGTATCTTTCCATCTCTGATTGGAGCCTTTCTTCATCGAAAGCAGAGGTTCCAATACCGCTCATTCCCAACCCTCAGGAAACTATTCTGTGGAATGACGCTACATGAACAAATCGCTAAATGGCTGGGAACCTTCATTCATCGTCTAAGTTAGGAAGTAACATGGCAGAGTCAACAACCCCTGAGAGTGCTAGGGCCACTTTAGCCGATCGTGTTAGAAACCTAGCTTACCTGTATCAGCCAGATGATCCATTTACTCTTGCTTCGGGTAGAGTATCTCCGCATTTCTTTGATATGAAACCAGTAATGTGTGACCCTGAATGTGCTCACTTGCTTGGAGTTTTGATTCATGATAAAATAAACGAGATTGGATCTATTGATGCAGTTGGAGGATTAGAATTAGGGGCAGTTCCATTGACAGGGATTGCGATTGCAAAAGCCCCTTCAGGAAGTGGATTGAGGGGATTCATCATTCGAAAAGAGCCCAAGGGAAGGGGAGGTCGAAAAACAGGAAACCCTCCTGGGATTGAAGGTTCTACACTTGTATCTGGGGATAAGTGTCTGATTTTGGAAGATGTCACAACTACTGGCGGCTCTGCATTACAAGCATGCCAACGTTTGGTGGAAATGGGTTGTGAAATTGTTGGTTGCATCACCATTTTAGATAGAGAAGAAGGAGGTTATGAAGCCTTTACCGATGCTGAAATCCCTCTTTATCCGTTACTTACTTTATCTGATATTGTCAATGCATGAGGCTAAATCCCTCCTAATGCTCGCATGGGCATGGCAGGAACAAACGTCCTCATGAAGACAACAGCAGGAGACATCACGATTGAACTATTTACAGATACAATGCCCATTACAGCAGGCAATTTTCTAGATTTAGCAGACAAGGGTTACTACAATGGCCTTCATTTCCACAGAGTAATTCAAGGATTCATGTTACAAGGCGGGTGTCCAAATTCCAAGGATCCAAATTCTCCACGAGCTGGTACTGGCGGTCCAGATGGAGGAGGAACATACACAACTTCTGATGGTCAAGCCATTGTACGGGATAGAGGAGGAAATATTCCAGACGAATTGACTCAAAAATTCAGTAATGAAATTGGAACTCTTTCTATGGCAAATACTGGTCGTCCAAATTCAGGAGGATCCCAATTTTTCATCAATACAAAACACAACAATTTCCTTGATTGGTTTGGCCCTGGTCAATCTGCTCATCCTGTTTTCGGGAAGGTAATTTCTGGAATGGATGTCGTAACAGCAATTGAAACAACTCAAACTGGATATGGAGATAGACCTACAACCCCTCAAGAAATCATTTCAGTTACTCGAGTCTGAGTGATAAAAATGGCTGGCCCAGTGCTGGTAATACATGGAGGTGCAGGGGGCGACGGTCCTTGGAAAGGAATGACTTCCCTTGATCCAGGTAGAATATCTTGTATGGAAAATGTGTTGTCTACAGTTGGTAAATTTCTTTCAGAGGGCATCAGTGCTCTAGAAGCGGTTACAATTGCTGTNGAGATGATGGAAGATGAACCATTATTCAATGCTGGNAAAGGNTCAGTATTGGATGAAAATGGTCAAGTTACGATGGATGCAAGTATTATGCGAGGTTCAGANCAAGCCGCAGGATCTGTAGTTAATGTCTCCAAAGTCCGTCATCCTATTCGGGTTGCAAATGCGTTATTGCAACGTGGTTGGCCAGTTATGTTGAATGGAGCTGCAGCAGATGATTTTGGAATTGAAGCGGGCGTGGAAGCAGTAAATGCAGATTTTTTGGTTACAGACCTCCGTCAAGCTCAATGGAAGAAATGGCATGATACTAGAGCTGCTATTGGCTCAACTGATGAAGACGATTCAGTCTTAGATCATGATCTTGAAGGAAGAGTTGAGACTGAATTTAGTGACGAACCCCAAGGAATGGGAACAGTAGGAGCAGTTGCGTTGGATGTCTTGGGAAATCTTGCAGCAGCAACGAGTACTGGAGGGATGACTGGCAAACCTTCTGGGCGTATTGGAGACACGCCAATCATAGGAGCAGGGACATGGGCTGATGAGAGAATTGCAATTTCTTGTACGGGAGTGGGAGAAGCATACATTCGAACNTGTGCTGCCCACGAATTAGCAATACGTATGAGAAATGANAATTCAAATCTTGAACAAGCATCGACACAGGTGTTAGACATGGTAGCACCATTTGGTGGCCGAGGAGGATTAATTTCTGTCATGGCAGACGGAAGAGTATCCCTTGACTTCCAAACCACATTGATGTATCGAGGAACTTGGCAAGAAAATCAAATTGAAGTAGGCATAGGACCTAAATCAATTTAGATTTGTTTTTTTTTCTAAAAAATAGAATACTGGAGCATATTGAAAAGTATATAGTTGAAAACTAGTCCGCAAAAACAATGGCAAAACGAGACCCCAGGAAATCTGAAGTTAGGCGGTTACAAATGACGGGGGGGTCTTCATTCATTGTTTCTCTACCAAAACGTTGGGTAATTGAACATGGTTTGGTGGCAAAAGACCAAGTTAGAGTTGAGTGGAGACCATCGGGAAATCTACGTATAATTCCAGAAACATCTCCAATTATTCGTAGACGTGAAGTGAAAATTGAGTTGGANAATTTACCCGAGAAATTAGCTATTGATCACTTAATTGCAGCATATTTATCTGGAGCAAATCTAATTCGCGTATATCGGCAAAATGGATTCAATGCAGCTGATAGGAAATTATTGAGGCGTTTTATTTCGATAGGTAGAGGAATAGAAATTGTTAATGAAACAGATCNAATTATCGAGATTGAATCNTTGGTAAATGCAGGTAGTTTTCCAATTGTGTCTTCGTTGAATAGGATGTATTTATTGATTCGAACTGTGTTAAAAGATATAGTAGAATCTTTGACCAGTAGAGATCCTAGTTTCTTGGAAGATATTGACGACAGAGAGGATGAAGTGGATGCTTTGCGTTTGTTAATCGAAAGGCAAATTGGTGAAATTCTTGAAAGTGCATACCTAGAAGATTCAGCAGGAATCAACCGTTGGGAAGCCGCAGAATTAGGAAATCTTGTACGAACGTTTGAACGAATCGGAGATCACGTTTACGCATTAGGAATTTTAGCCCAAGATACTGAAAAAGCATCACTGATTGATGTACAAGAATTACCATTTTGCTTGATTACTTCATGGCTTACTGATTTCAAAGCCCTTAATTCAAACATTAAACGACCTAATTTGCATGAAATCCATGATGCAAAAATTCATCTTAGAGAGAAAATGAAGACATTATCAAATTTTGAAGATAAACTTTGGTCCCAAGAAGATACCGTGAACGCTCTTTACCTTCATCGTTGTTCAGAATCCATCAGAAGATTATGTGCATATGCTAGTGATATGGCTGAAATATTGTTGAATATATATACCCATAAGAATTCACAAATGATAATTCTCGAATAATCTATATTTTCTATATANANTCNTNTTTCTCTAAATTATNTNNTGTNACTTTGTCGGAANGNTATGGAACCCCTCACAATGATGTTAGTTGCACTTGCNNTGATNGTTTGTGCNTACATGGCNTGGAATATNGGAGCAAATGATGTTGCAAATGCTATGGGGACNTCTGTCGGATCTCGNGCACTTACTCTCAANCAGGCAGTGATTATTGCTGCAATATTCGAATTCAGTGGTGCATTTTTCGCAGGTGATGCTGTTACGGATACGGTAAGAAAGGGGATTCTCACAGTAGATTTNCTAGACCCAATGGTTGATGAGTTATTTTCTTTCGACATTGCTTTAGGATTTATTGCTGCAATGATGGCTGCGGCCACTTGGCTAACGATTGCAACTAGATTCGGTCTTCCAGTATCTACTACACACTCNATAATCGGAGGAATTATCGGAATAGGCTTGGTCCTAGAAATCAAGCACAGTACTAGCCTAATCAACTGGGAAAAAGTTCAGACNGTGGTTATGTCTTGGGTTGCGAGTCCTTTGTTGGGAGGTACCATTGCATTTTTCTCCTACTGGATCATCAAGAAGTCCATTCTTGAGTCAGAAAAACCTGAAGATCGATCAATGTGGCTCGCTCCAATCCTTGCCTTCCCTACTTTCTTCGTACTGGGGATAGCTCTCCAATTCAAAGCTCTCAAAGGCTTCTTTTCAAGGGCCGAATCGAATGAATGGATTGAAGATAAAGGCGCGTGGTTACCATACAATCCTAAAGATAGTGGAATACCAGGCAGTTGGAATCCATTAGCTGAAACTGCCTGGCTTCCATTGAATTCAATCATTTTAGCAACTGTTATTGGTGCTGCAGCTAGTATAGCACTTTACTTTGTTCTTCGTCGCATCGACATCAAAGAAGAAGTTCGTGGATTCCGTGGAGTTGAACGCATTTTCGTTTGGTTACAAATTATCACTGCCGCNTATGTTGCTTTTGCACACGGTGCAAATGANAGATCAAATGCAATTGGACCTATGGCAGCAGTTTGGCAAGTTTTGAGTTCGGAAGGTGGCCAGTTGTTAGAAGAAGCCGATGTCCCATTATGGCTTGTTTTACTCGGTTCTGCTGGAATAGCAATTGGTGTCATGACTTGGGGTTGGAGAGTAATGGATACAATTGGAAAGAAAATTACTGACATTACCCCTACTAGAGGCTTTGCTGCTGAATTTGGAGCCGCAACAACCATTCTAATATTTTCAATGCCATTCCTTGCGGTCCCAGTGTCAACAACTCATACACTCGTAGGTGCTGTTGTAGGTGTAGGGTTAGCAGGTGGTGCTAAGGCTGTTGATTTCCGTGTGTTTGGAAAAATTGCTGCCTCTTGGGTTGCGAGCGTACCTGCTGCTGCCTTCGGCTCAGTCGTGCTTTTCGTTGCTGCTACCCAAGGAACCACTACAGCATCGAATGCCCTGAATATGATCGTAATCTTGCCCATTGCATTCATTGCAGTTGGTTATGCAATATGGAAGAGTTCTGGTGAAATTCATGTGGAAGATGCACTATCTGATGCAGGAGGAAGCGAAGAAAAGGATACAACTCCCTTCGAAGTATTCCATCAACATGCACAAGCAGTTGAAAAGACAGTCAACCATATGCTTGATGCAGTAAACAAAGCATGTGATGGAAAAGATCCTAGTGGCGATATCCAAGCAACAATTGACTCAGAATTGGACGCAGATAATATCAAGTCTGAATTAAGAGATCTTGTGAATAAAGATATGAGATTTGGAATCCAAGTACGTTCTGAAGATTTCCTCCATATGCTTACACGTCAAGATAGAATTGCTGATTATGCGCAAAATGTTGCTGAAAAATTGGCGTTCCGCCCATTGTTTGACAATAAACAGGCCAAAAAGAATCTCAAGAAGATGGCAGAAGCAGTAGCCGCTACTGTGGAGAAATATGAGGATACAGTCGAAGCTTTGAGAGATTACACAATAAGTGGTGAAACCAAGGCAGCAAGAAATTCCATTCTTGAACTAATCAGGGAAGTAAATCTCATGGAACACGAAGCAGATTTGGTTGAAGCAATGGCTGCTGGATATGTATTCAGCAATGGAGATGATGAGCCGTTAGCTGCGATGCATATGTATCGTGTACTGCAGCGTTTAGACGATGTCTCCAATGCTTGTGAGAAGGCAGCAAATGCTTTCTTGGCACATCTGGACTAGTAGACTTCCCCATTGGAATTAAAATCCGAGATTAATTGGGAACCACATGAGCGGAGGTGGACACAGGGCTTCACCAATTGGCCTAGTCTGTATTCTCTTGAGCTTCAGTCTAGTGGGATGTGTATCAGATACACAACCAACAGAAGGGTTCGAATTAATTGTTGATTTTGAAAATACGAGTGGCACGATTGTTCATTCATATGTCGACGGAGATCTCGTTTCTACGTCTAATGTGTTTCTTGATTTTGATTTTTCAAATACGGTATCATCCATCCAATTGATAGAATTTGGAATCCAATTAGTGCATAATGGGGATACAACTTCTGTTAACCCGGATTTAACTTCTCAAATTTCAATTGAGTTCACTCATCATGGAATTTATGAGATTATAGCATACGCAATCGGTGAGAATGGTCACGAAGAAAGCAAATCGGTTATTGTTCGAATTGAAAATGAAATCAATTGGTTAGAATCCAATACGTATAACCCTAAACCAATAACAATTAATCCAATTCCAAATCCTCTTGGTATTTTCCCGGCATCAATAATCATCGATTCAACCATAGAAAATCCAGTGTTAATCGAAAATATTGGAGGAGGTCGTGAGGTTGAAGTCACTTGGAGTTTATTTGATCAGCAAGAAGATGCGTGCCAAACCAAAAATGACATCATCTATGAAGGAGAAGAAGTTAATTGGAATACTATTCATTTCAATACATATGAACTCCATGATTTAACCATTAGTTATGATGAAGGTCAGGATTACATCAACATCGATCATACGATTTTGATTCAATACAGTGCGATTGAATCATCTCCTACAGTTTGAAGATTTTATCCATATACTACAGGAATATGTAGACAATCACCGATTAAAGCTGCTCTCATGGCAAGATGTAAGTGAACTTGGTCGACAAATCCAGAAACACCTCCAACATATTGACCGTAGTTATCAAAGCCCTCACCAACACTTTGATTGATGATTTGAGAGCAACCGCCTTGGTAGAAAACTGGAACAGGACGATTTGTATGACTTTGACTACCATACGGATCAGATTTGCTAGGTCCCCAATAATGGCCCATATGCTCTATATCTCCACCCATTGCTAAATCAAGGGCACTATTTGATCGAATAAGATTTGGAAAATCATCTGTCAATGTGAGATAGTGGTCATGATCAGCAGTAACTACTAGCATATTTCTTTCCCATCCTCCATTTTCACCAATCCATTTAATCACATTTTCAACGGCTTTATCGAAGTCATTTACTGCTCCTATCAGGGCATCAATATTGTTAGAATGACCAGCCCAATCAATGTCCCCTGATTCTATAGTAGCAAAAAAGCCTTGATTGTCTTCATCACAGGCATCAAGAATAGCATCAGTCATTTCGGCAAGTGAAGGATTTTCATCTATTTCTTTGGCAATATATTCCTCTTTGGTCATTGGACCATAATCTCTTGAACGGTCGCTCGGAGGCCCATTTTTTAGATTTAGACCCCATCCACTTTGTTCGAAGGAACCATTTGCCCCGGAGTAAGGGAGATTTGCCTGTCCAATACTTCCGTAAAGGCCCAGAATTCTAGCATCTGTTTCTGAGTCATGAGATTGTGCTGCAGATTTCAGTAGATCAGAAGCTCCTGGACTATTGAGTAACAGGGTATGGTTTTCATTCGATTCAAAGGAATCAAGGTATGATGAGTGGACATAATGATCACCAACGTGTGTATTTGGGTTTCCAGTACCCAACATGATGTCGAGTCCGTTTGCTTGGTTGAACCAGGAAAGAATGTCATCTCCTGCTCTAGATGATGATATTGAATCCCAATGTAAGCGATCACGACTGTTGACTTTAGCATACGTAGAGGCAGGTGTTGCGTGAGTAATTGGAACATTAGATGCAACTCCCAAACACATTCCATTATCAGATGCTACGTTGGTAAGACTGCTTCTAGGACGTTCGTACAGCCCTACACCTACAGCACCTTTGAAGGTCTTAACACCGGTCATCAATGTGGTAGCAGTTTGGGCACTATCAGGGTCATCTTCTGTGATGTACATTGGGTCAAACGAAGTACTTCCGTTGTTCGAAAAATATCTCGAGTCCCAAGGTGTTGTACCTCCTAATTCAATGTTGTATCTAACAAGATTGTTTCTAGGATCGAACTCTATATCTCTGTAATCTTCGCTAGCTGTCGGGACGTTGCTACCTGTATCTTCTCGCAAACTGTTTCGAGTTGAACCATCAACGATGGTTGAGTAGGTTGTTACACTTTGGAATCCTGATAGTTCTTGCATAGCAAGACCACTGCCTTTTCCTTCAGTGTAGAAATCAGAGAGTAAATTCCCTTGGTTTCCTTCCATTACTTGATTGTAAATTGCAGCCATACGGACCATTTCCCACCCCATTCCATCTCCTATCATTAATATCACATTTTTACTGAAATTACAACTTCCATCGTCCTCAGTAGCATTTACGTCGTAATTTCTAGCGTTAATATCTGTACATCCTTCTGATGCAGAAGGCTCAGATTCCTCGGGTTCAACAGTAGTTGATGCATTTTCTGAAAAACAAGTCCCAT
>NZTS01000034.1 GCA_002697105.1 Methanobacteriota archaeon
CATAATGATGACAACCAATCCTCTAATGAAACAGGTGAAGGACACGATGACCATTCAGGTCATGACGATCACTCTGGTGATTCTGGCCAAAATGAAACTGTAGAACCCGATACAGAATATAGTGTTGGACATTCTACTGTTACCTTTATTCTCGATCAAGATGGNAACAAAAAGGTAGCNTGGTCAGGATACGATTGGGATTCNGATTTATTCATNGAAGATTTGGTNACCATGGTCTATGGTNNGAATCCGAATAGTGACGATCATTCTGGNCACGCTCNNTATTAGAAATTGAATTGNTTAANCNCGANTCATTATCTGGATTAGTTGCTGAAGAATACAGTACAAATCTAACTGTTAGGAATGCAACAATTGAGGATGCAACTAGAAGAGGNCCTACGAAACTAGATATTCCGTACCACATTATTAGAATTCCAATCGCTGAACCATATGAAATAATTTGACAAACAACTGATAGGTTTCCTATCCTGCTCAAATCGATTTTCAATAATTTTTCTTCATTTTCTCTTGCAAATAAATGTAAAGCACAATAAACAATCTGGAAGGGCATGGTTGATGCTACAATTCCTAATCCCAATTCTCTTTGGAAGGAATAGACTTTGTCAGCTTCGAGACTATGTACCAATANGATGGCNGTACATGTTCCCAATAATGCACCCATTATAGTCCAACGTCTATCTGAGAATATCTCCCGAACCTCTTGAACAGTAACAATATCAGGGTCAACTTGCTTGTTCACAGATGTTGTCCATGACGTTTATGTCATGAAGGCTTCGTTATAGTTTANCACTAGAACTCTATTCTCAATCATATGATTGGCATCGAACGTAATTTTTGTAGATCGGGGAGGTATAATTCTCTAATGTCATCCATTCCTAAAACCAACATTGCTAATCTTTCAAGTCCCATTCCCCAAGCACAGACGGGCCATTCAGTTCCTAGTGGTTCAGTTACCTCTGGTCTGAAAATTCCCGCACCCCCNAGTTCCAACCACATCCCTCTCCATTTTACTTCAATNTCTAGAGAAGGTTCAGTATANGGGAAATACGCTGGGCGAACACGAACATCAGGATAACCCATTTTTGCATAGAATGTTTTCAATGTAGTCACAAGCATTGGAAGGCTTGCCTCTGGNTCATGAATAATTCCTTCGATTTGGTGAAATTCGGGAAGATGAGANTTGTCTATTGCTTCTTGACGAAAAACACGCCCTATCCCAAAAACTCTGCATGCATCATTTGGGTTTTCTGCTAAGTGGTGAACGGTATTGACTGTAGTATGAGTTCTCAAAAGACCTTTGCGAGCTTCGTCTTGATCAAACTTTCCTCCCCATCCGGTACTTCCAGTGTCTCCTCCATTTTCGTGGACATCTGCCCATAGGTTGAGCCACTTTTCTTCTATTGGAATATTCCGGGGATTGTCTAAATAGAATGTATCTTGCATAGCTCTTGCAGGATGAGTTTGAGGAATGAATAGAGAATCCATATTCCATCCAGCAGTTCTCACGAAATCACCTTCAATTTCTGAGAATCCCATTTCTAGAAAAATAGATCTAATTCTCTGAATGAGTGATTGCATTGGATGCGGTCTTCCTCCTGCGGGAGTAGGTGCAGGTAGGTTCACGTCATAGCGCTTGAATTCAGCATTTTTCCATTCATCTGTTTGAAGCATTTCTGGTGTTAGGTCGACAATTTGCTGAGTTTCATCTAGGCTATTTGTATCGAATTTTATACCTGCGTCAGTTAATTTCCACGTTCTAATGATGGATTCGTTAACTTCTATGATGTTTTTCCTAGATTGAAATAATGGAAGCCATTCAATATCTGAAGGTATATTACTTCCTTCACTCAGTCGAGTGATGTAAGCTTCTCTTTCCTCCAATGTTGTTTGGATGGATTTGATATCTTCTGGCAGAATTAGTAATCCTCTTTCGAGGATAACACCTAATTTCTTCAATAGGCCAATTCCGGGTCCTGATTCTGATTTCTCAAAACTTTCGTTTAGATTAGAAATTGTTCGCAGTTCTGGTTCTTGTTCAAGTAACCAATTCATTAACCTAGATTCTAGGAGACCGATTTCTGATGCTCTAATCCCCTCTTCGCCCAGAGTAACATGTTTTGAAGATATTTCGTCTATCACCAACATGCCAGCTTCCTCTAAATTTAGTCCAGCTCCGGCAACATGTGCTTGGTCAGTCCAATTACATGCTTCCAGTAATTGAGGTAAAGTCCACGCTAAATTTGGGTCGTCCAGCATGGCTTTGAGCATCCGCCGCTCGTTGTTACCAAGGTCTGCCATTGGTACTGGGACAATCGTATATGTCTTGACGCCTTCGCNTGATTTATTCCTCTTCCCAAAGTTGGATTCCACAATGCGGGCATTTCCAACTTCTTGGTTTTCTTCCTTCTACCCAATCGACTTTTCCACAAGAACCACATTTTATTGTGGTCTTTATTGGAGGATCGAGCAGCGTATCTACTCTGTACATTACTCTACCAGCTTCTCTCATAGGTCCTTCTTCAGGTTGCCANGATCNCATTTCNTCGATATTNACNCGCTCTTCTGGATCNNTTCTTATTCCNNTNATNAGTAANATAATNCCTGCNATNCCNAGAGGGAATGAGATTGTTAATCCNATTNCATCTGGAANNGCAATAGANATAGATGCNCCTAAAACAATACANATCCATCCACTTAGAAGGAAATTTGTTTTNGCNAACTGGACCANAATCAGTCCTCCNANCGACCTANGCTTCTCCATGCTTCNGCNATNGCNTCTCCNGCACGAGCTGCTTTGTCNGTAGGGAGAGAACATACTCCGATTCGAACTCCCTTCGATAAAGGTACAACATATACTCCTCTGACTGCGATTTCTTCACATAACTCCACAGGATTAGGGTCTGAAATATGTGCGAAATATCCGTCATGACTGGGATCAAATGGCAACCCTTTACCTGCTTCTAGAAGTAATGTTCTTCTTTGTATTAACATTTCAGAAAGTCCTGCCCTTACTGCATCCCATGAAGATTCTAACTCAGTTGAATGATGAATTTTTGAGACCATGGCTTGAGGCATTCTAGGTGAACCTGACCATGTCCCTCTACCTGTATGGACCAGCATTGGAACCATTCTGTCCAGAAATTCTCGATTCGGGTGAGCCATAATTAATGCTCCACATCTTAATCCATAGATTGTATGACTTTTAGACGCGGAAAAAGCCCAACATAGTAGAAGATTAGATGGCCAATCATCCATTGATTCGATAACTGTATCAGTCCACCCATGAGGTTCATTTGCATAGAGCGAGTATGCCGTATCCAACAACAGAGTAATTCCAGAATCAGGATAATTTTTGGCCGCCTCGATAAAACAGGAAAGTACTTCTTTCCTTTCTTGGGCATTCAAACTCATTCCGGTAGGATTGTGAGCGGGGTCATTGAGCCATGCAAGAACTCTACCTTGAGTTGAAATGAGACTCTGTAGTTTGCTTGAAAGAATATTTCGATCCACTGCAGAATTACTTTCTGTATTTTGAGCTACGAGTGGCCAATCAACTAATCCAAGACCACATTCTTCAGCAATCGTTTTGTATGGCCCCCAGTATGTACTACGGACAAGTATAGAATTAGATGTAGTGAGTAAGTTTCTGGCACTCAAGTATAGTGCACCACATCCACCTGGGGATGCCACTGACTCTGTTTTCATACCTGAGTCTCTTAATTGTTGTAATTTTGGGCCAATTGCAAGTCTTTGGGCAGTTTCTCTGAATTCAGGGAGTCCTGGAAGAGGAGAATAAGCGCCTTTATCTAAATCTGGGAGGTCATTGAGAACTTGGCCGACAACTGAATTAAGAATTAATTCACCTTCGTCGTCTAATAATGCTCCTATTGTACCGTTTACTACATCTTCTCCTCGTGACTTTGCAGCTTGATAACGAGCCAACCATGCGTAGATTACATCGTTTCCACCCTTCGCCATTGCATGCGGAGGAAGGATGATCTGGGCAATATCCGAATCATCCGTCATGCATCTACATATCGGCTGGGTTTTTGAATGTGGTTCCAAGTAATTCAAGAGGGATTGATGAGTCGGAGGCACGCGCCTGCGTGGCCAAGTGGTAAGGCACCTGATTTGTAATCAGGCGATCGGGGGTTCGAATCCCTCCGCAGGCTCCAACAATCACCAACATTATTTGAATGAAATAAGTGGGTCAATCATGGGTGCACATATCATTGATGGTAAAGTATGCTCAGCTTCAATTGAAGCATCCCTAAAACCTAGAGTTGATCGACTAATCTCTAAGGGATTTGCCCCTCATCTTGCGGTAATTATTGTAGGCGATGATCCAGCTAGTCATGTATATGTTCGTGCAAAAGAGAGAGCGTGTGANCGACTAGGGATTAAGAGTACAAAAGTTCTACTCCCGGCAGATATTGATTTCGAACAGGTTGTCGACCAAGTCATTCAACTGAACAACAATCCATCCATTCATGGTATTCTTGTACAATCTCCTCTACCAGAGGGGATGGACGAAGTTGCAATTACCGATCTAATTAGTCCAGTAAAGGACGTAGATGGATTCCATTCCTCTAATCTGGGAAAATTGGTACAGGGAGATTCGTCAGGTTTACTCCCTTGTACCCCTGCTGGGGTTATGGTGATGCTAGAATGGGCCAATGTCTCATTATCAGGGAAAAGAGCAGTAGTAATAGGAAGATCTAGAATTGTAGGAATGCCCCAAGCATTATTGTTAACCCAGAAAGGTGCTGATGCAACAGTTACTATTGTTCATTCCAGAACTCAAAATCCTGAGGAAATTTGCAGAGAAGCAGATATCTTGATTGCTGCAGTTGGTGTTCCTGAAATGGTAACTTCTTCTTGGATTAAATCNGGAGCAGTAGTGATTGATGTTGGAGTAAATCGTGTAGAAGACAATTCCAAAGAGAAAGGATACAGACTCGCAGGCGATGTGCATCCTGAAGTTTCTGAAATTGCTTCCGCTATATCCCCCGTTCCTGGAGGAGTAGGTCCTATGACTATCGCTATGTTGATGAGTAATACTGTTAGGGCAGCTGAACTCCAAAATGGTGACTAACATCCACNAGGACCGTAATCACAGGTATCTTCACAATCTTCACACACCCATTCAAAGCCACATTCATTGCATCTATAACCGCATTCAGGACAACAAGGATACCCACCTGGTCCACATAAACAGAAAAGAAATCTNCCCGGATATCTATCGTTTTCATCTTCNTCTCCACATTTGTGACAAANATACATGATAANNATCCTGATTGACGNTTTATAAAAAAAGAATTAGAAATCAAGGATAATCATCATTAGTGTCCACTTCAAGAAGAGTCTGATAACATGGTTGAGTCTAGAACGGTTTCTCCTGAGGCCCTTTTAGAAATAAGAGCAAATGATGGAGAAATTCATGATTTGATAATGTGGCTTGAATCATTTGACGAGCGCCCTGGTCTTAATGAATTAGGAGAAAGGTTAGAGTCTTTAGATATAGATGTTGAATCTCTTCGTAATACGATTCAGTCTAACCCTAATGATTATTGTAGGAATACTCTCCTTCGGACTGATTATTTTGAGATTGTAGCTATAATTTGGAGACCCGGTCAGGATACTCCGATTCACGATCATTTNGGTTCCGATTGTGCCTTTTTAATCCTTGAAGGGGAATCAACTGAAACGATTTATGAATTGAATGAAAAAGGGCAAGCATTCCCGGTCAGTAAACGTGTCTATAGACCAGGTGAAGTATGTGCTGCGGATGAGCCAGATATCCATAGAGTCTCAAATGATGGAGATGGGGAATTGATTAATTTGCACGTTTACACTCCTCCACTTCATGCATTCAATGTATATGATCCGGAATGATTANTTCTTTTTCCAAATTGAATATGTAGAAGCATATTCGTCATTATCTGATTTTTCCAACTGCTCAACAACTTGTTCAGTCCATGCCGATTGGTCCCATTCTGGCATTTTGACATCACCTTTTACATCTGCATGAATAGTAGTCAGGTGGATTTCATCAACACGATCGAATAGTGCTGAGTAGGTGCCGGCTCCTCCGATAATCCATGCTTCTTCGCATCCTTCTGCGAATGCAATCTCCATTGCTTGACCAGGATAAAAAGCAGTTTCAGCTCCTTCTTTCTCCCATCCAATCTGTTTTGTTAAAACGATATTCACCCTATCAGAGAGAGGTCGATGAGCGTCNGGTAAGGAATCCCAAGTCTTTCGCCCCATAATTACAGCATTTGTTTCTCCTCCATCGCCTACAGTAAGGTGTTTGAATCGAATCATGTCGCTTCTTATTCTCCATGGTAAATCACCATTAACTCCTATGAATCCATTTTCACTAACAGCAGCAATAAGACAGGTTCGCATATATTTGCCTAGCAATCAACGGTTGAATAACGCTATGCCTAAATGAGTGGATTAAACACTGATTGGTGCTTTGATATGGGGATGATGATTATAATCTTCGATGACTATATCTTGAAATTTGAAGTCATCAATCGTTTTACATTCTGGATTTAGTTTGAGAGTAGGCCATTCCAATGGTGTACGAGAAATTTGTTCNCTTGCTTGTTCAAGATGATTTAGATAAAGGTGAGCATCTCCAATGGTATGCACGAAATCACCCGGTTTCAATCCAGTAATTTGGGCTATCATGCAACATAATAGTGCATATGAAGAAATGTTGAATGGAACTCCCAAGAATACGTCTGCTGAACGCTGATACAATTGTAGAGATAATTCTCCATTGGCAACATAGAATTGGAAAAACGCATGACAAGGCATTAGCGCCATTTCATCTAATTCGCCTACATTCCATGCACTAACAATTATTCTTCTGCTTCCAGGATTTGTTTTTATCATCTCAATAGCATTTTGCAATTGGTCAATTATTCTTCCATCATTAGTTTCCCATTTTCTCCACTGCTTGCCATAAACCGGACCTAGATCTCCATTCTCATCAGCCCATTCATTCCAAATTCTTACTTTATTTTCTTGAAGATATTTTACATTAGTGTCTCCGCTAATAAACCAAAGAAGTTCATGAATAATAGATGGCCAATGTACTTTTTTTGTGGTAACTGCAGGAAATTTCCTTCTTAAGTCGAATCGCATTTGATGACCGAAAACAGAGAGAGTACCAGTACCTGTTCGGTCTTCTTTTTCAATACCCTCTAGGAGGATACGTCGCATCAGTTGTTGGTACTCTTCCATGTGACCGGGTGCTTGCTGTGAAGGGTAGGCCTTTGAAAGATGCGGATGAATTAAGGTGCTCCGAGAGCAGAAAGACTGCCCATAAGTTGGTCTGTAAAACGTCGAAATAGAGTCGACATTTTTTGGTCCCGATTATCTTGGTCTGAATCCACAATATCTTGTAAATCAGATTCTGTTAGTCCTCCACCTTTTGGATGATGTATCCATTCCCTCCATGTTATTCCATTACCTACTGACATTGTTAGGGGCGTAGTAATTCTAAACATTTTTGATCCTGGTTTGAGCATTTTATGTGTATCTAATATTGCTACAGGATGAATTGGAACATCAGGAAATGTAACTGCAAGTCTAGCTACACCTGTTTTTCCTTTCTGCATAAATGGAGCTTCTGTTCTTCTNGAACGAGTACCTTCTGGAAATATCCCCATTGCTTGACCGGTCCGCAAAACTTCTGTAGCTTGGATTAATGCATCTTTTCCTCCTGCTTCTCGATCGGTCTCAATTTGACCAGTTGTGTTCATCACAAATCTTGTGAATGCATGATCATAATGTTCTTTCTTCGAAAGAAATCTAACTGTTCTTCTCGAGCCTACTATCATTAGAATTGGATCTACATGAGCTAGATGATTACCAGCGATGATCACTGGTCCTTTCTTAGGTATTCTTTCCATTCCGATTGTCTTAATTTTGAAAATTGACCTAAAAATTACAGGGCCAATCTTTAGGAGTAACGAATATATTGGAGTAGAAGGAAGTGGTTTAGCATTACCTTGAATTCCAGAGAGAACTCGTAATGAGTCTACTGCATCAGTTCCCATGGGGCCACTTCATTCCCCCTTGTTTTTGATGATTACTCGCTGAATTAGCAGAGAGTCCATGAATTACCGATATTTCGGACACTCATGAATCGGGGTATTATTGCTACCTTTGCGGTCGCTTTGATTCTTTCAATTCCTGTTGTTAATGCCGAATTATCCGATTATCCTCATGATGAAGATGGTTGGCTTACTAGATTAGCTGGTCCTGAAAGATTGGCNTTAGGAGATGAATTTGGATGTCATGGAATGCCTGATGTAAGTATTTTAGAAGATGTAAATAGTGTNGATGCCTGTATATCTTATGTGAATAGTTTGATTCCAGCATCTCGTTGGGGGAATAACACTCTAAGCTTTGGATTGCCTACTGATTCTTCTCAACATTCCAATTCTCAAGAACTTAAAAATTCATTACTTAGTTCAGGTATTAAGGCTGTTGACAACACACAGTTTTCTGAAAATTTTTCTGATTTCTCCTCCTTTCAGGTAAATGCTGGTTCTTTGGAAAAAAGTATTGCTAGTGTTGAATCGATTCAAACCGCTTCACAAGAAAATGGGATTGTAATAATGTCATGGATTGCTGAAATGGAGGATTTGAATGTACGTAGAGATCGTGACGTTGTAGATTGGATAGAGGATCAACCGTTTTGGTTTACTACTCCTGGTGAGATAATCTCCAGCCAGAAAGTTGTTGAAGTAAATTCATTCAACNATACTTCTTCAATTGTGGAAGTTCGACAGCCTTCTGCTGAATCTGGATTGTGGGAAACCCCAGGTAATTCCCTAATAACCACGAATGGGATTAACAGTAATGGTTTATCAGTGGCCTCTGTTAAATATACTAATGGCAGCGAATTAACAGAATTAAACTCTAACGATAATCATCTTAGGGAAGGCTGGCGTTTTGATAATGGTTCATTGCATCTTTCTTTATTTCCTAATACAGTTGCCTTAATCGATTATAATACAAATGAGTCCATTGATTCAGTAGAGGTAAATCCTGATACTTTCAACGGAATGATTCCATTCATTGTTTATGGATTGCATGTTGTCGATCTCTTTGAATGGTCATCTGGATTCAAGGATTCGTCAATCAGATTTACATGGTTAATTGAACCGAGGCCTGTTACTCAGATGGATTGGATTTTGCCTGTAATTGCCGGCATTGTTGGAATTGTAACGATTATTCAGATGAGACGTTTGATACGCTCAGATGACCCTTCTGTTGAGCTCTATCGGGATATGTTTGAATCGGAATAATTAGTTTTTAATTTCCTGAATTTTAATATTATTTTTCGAGTATTCGTTGAGACACATTTCCAGAAGCTTATGTCCAAAATTTTCTGGTGGATGAACTCCGTAAATCCCTTTTTCTTTTAGTATGAATTTGACTACTGCACAAGTAATTGCCCCTGTAGTTCTAGCCATCGAAGATCCATTTTCATCTCCATGGTCGTCTAGAATCCATGTTGAATTTCCTTTACCCTTGGCATATACTTCCATCCATGTAAATTCAGATATATTTGTATCCCATGACCAAGCTTCTACCAATTCCTCCTCGGATAATTTTTCTTTTTTATCCAAATACATATCAATATGGCCAGGCCACCTCACAGTAGATTCGATTAATTCATCTGCATCGATTGTTTGTAGTACAGATCTTAGTCCATCGGTCAGAAATGCTTCCATCTCCCCTCTTTCACCAACTTCAAATCTAATTCTTTCAGATAACGCTGGTAGTGTAACAATTTCACCCTTTCTAATTATTCGTGCCGGACGAGTATACTCTTCGATAACGTCTACTGGCGAAAATGGTGCCATGTAACTCCAACCATCGTCTTTAGATGTAGGGTTACCTCCAACTCTTATTCTACCTAAGGATAATCGTCCATGTCTTCTATTTGCTTCTTTTAGCAAAAGATTGGATAATCCCGGGGCTACTCCAACATCATAGATTAACATAGAATTATTATCTATTGCTAATTGATTAATTTCTGAGGGATCTTCTGGAGTGAAAGCTAAATCAGCAACTTTTTGACCCTTTTCTACCAGAACTTTCCTAATTCTATGTCCTACTCTGCCAGGTAATGCATTTACGAAAACATCTGCATCTAATGAATTGATTAGATTCTCATCTACAATAGCATGAATTGTATCTGCAACATCTTCTATTCTAGAAAGACTATTTTTGTCGGCATCGATGGCTATTACCTTGTAACCATCTGATGAAAGTGACCTAACTATCCAATTCCCAACTAATCCAGTACCNAAGACGACTATGGTCTCCATGATTACCCGGTCTCGACGNAGGTCTTGATTCCGTCGATTAAACTAATCTTTGTATGCGAAATTGAGAGAAGGTTTGATGCCCCAATGGTAGCCCCTAGAATCGTGGGAGAGGGACTTCGTATAGATCCTTGGTCGTCTCAGCAGTCGACAGACTATTCTAGAATTCGTGATGAATTTGGATTAGGTTCGATTGAAGGAATGGCAATTCCTAATCCAAGTATGCTCCATCGTAGAGGTATAATTTTCGCTCAAAGAGATTTAGACGTAGTTTTAGATTCGTCAAGGCGAAGAGAGCCATTTGGAGTATTAACTGGCTTGATGCCATCTGGACGAATGCACTTGGGACATAGTATGGTAATCGAGCAAGTAAAATGGTTCCAAAGTCAAGGTGCAGACGTTACTATTGCAGTTGCAGACTTGGAAGCTCATGCAACTAGGGGTATGTCATTAGATGATTGTAGAACTACCGCTTTGAAAGAATATGTTCTAAATTATGCTGCTCTTGGCCTTGAATCTGATTCTGCATCAGTGTATTTTCAGAGTCGTCGTCCTATAGTTCAACGAATTGGTTTCACTCTTGGCAAGAGAACTACTCTCTCTGAAATGGAATCTATTTATGGATTTCAAGGTGAAACAAATTTGGCCCATATTCAAGCTCCATTGGTTCAAGTTGGTGACATCCTACATCCTCAATTTGAAGAATTTGGGGGAATACGCCCGATTGTAGTACCTGTAGGCGTAGATCAAGATCCGCATATCAGATTGACACGTGATCTAGCGTCAAGGTCTAATTGGTTTAATGTTAAGCCTAGAAAAGCAGGTGGTCTATCTATTGCATTATCTATACAAGAAGAAAATTCTTCTATATTCGGGGTTGGAGAAAGAGGAAGGGTAGATAGAGAAGTTCGGTCTCAAATTTTCTCATCTATTCATGAATCTCTTTCTTCTTTCGGCTACTCAGACGTCATATCGAATCCGAAGCATGGATTAATTGAGATTCCTGGTGCGACAAATAAGGATAGAGGGCAGATCCGCCTATCTTTGTTGCGTTTAGAAAGACATCTTGGCGGTTTAGGATTACTTCCTCCTGCTTCAACGTACCACAGATTTGCGATAGGGATGACCGGAGATAAAATGTCTTCTAGTCGCCCTGAATCAACCATCTTTCTTGATGATTCCATAGAAGATATGGAGAAGAAAGTCAAGCGTGCATTAAGTGGAGGTCAAGCCACAGTTGAAGAACATCGTCGTTTGGGTGGTGATTGCGAGAAAGATGTCGCATTCCAATATCTTCACACATTCTTTGAATCTGATGACTCAGCATTAGAAGAGATTCGTAGAGAATATTCTTCTGGAAGAATGTTAGCGGCTGAAATTAAAAGAATTTGTATCGACAAGGCTACTGAATGGTTAGATAATCTGGCTGAAAAAAGAAAATCAATAGAAGATCAGATTGATTTATTCCTTTCTGATGATGCTCGTTAATCAGAATCTACTTCCATTATGGGAATTTCTGGACCAACTGCAAGTTGTCCAATTTCATCCTCTGATAGTGACCATTCTTCTGTTTCTGGATGTAAAATTCCACTATGGCCCATTGGATCTAGAATTACCAAGGTAAACTTAGTATCTTCTCCAGACAATGATGCTTCCAATGAATTAAGGAGGAAATCAATCCTTTCTTTTTCTTCTGGAGAATCCTTTGACTCGTCAAAAGAACGATCTAGCATCTGAATTGTGTCTCGAAATCTAGTCAAAACACCTTCTATATTCGAGATATATCCAGAAGATGCAGTTCCCGGTTCAACTTCTAATCCAAGTTCGGGGATGCGAATAGTTCCATTAGATCCTCTAATTACTCGAGCATTCAACGTTTTAGCTCCAATAGAAATACGATTTCCAATAGATCCTTTCGATTCAGCAGGAATAAAATCAGTACGCCTCCATCCGCATGATTCACAGGCCAGAGTAATCTGAGTATGTTCTCCAAAATAAGGAATTTCATCAATATGGACAGTCATTTTTAGACCATCATTAGAGGAACAAATTGGACAAGGTTGTTCGATAATACTGTCTATGGAATCACTCCCCACGATCAGTATGTTCTGTTGCTTTGACTTTAGGAGGTAAAATTAGGATCCGTGTTTCGCCCATTTGAACTAATTCTCCACCCAAATCTCGTTCAACAAAGGAAGCCAGTCGCTCTATTACTGCATTAAATTCTGTTTGTCTAGCCATTAATCGTCTTGTATCAAGCATTACAATATCTCCTTCAGATGCCCAATCTAATAATTGAGGTAACCCAGTAATATCAAGAATTTCTGCTCGATGTAAGATTACTCCGTCATGAGTTCGTGGGATTGGAGGGTCAGGATATCTTGCATCTAGAAAATGAAATGTTTCTCCTTCTCTGGCTTCAGGGGCACGAGGTTCGTTTGAGATTGGTAGCCATCTCGGCTCTCTCGTGTCCACCATATCGCGTTGTGTAGTTGGCTAGTCATGAACCTGAGGGTATTTTGTACAAGAAGAGCATCTCTTACGGCGAATTCATAAGGGGCCGTGTTTTATTACAATCTACCAGCAGGCATTCGCCGGTGGAGGAATCAAAATGGACGGAATTATGGAGCAGGCAAAGACTGGAACGAGTACCGTTGGAATCACTTTCAAAGGTGGAGTGGTTGTTGGAGCCGATCATCGGGCAACTATGGGACATTTCGTCGCTAACAAGAGTGTTCAGAAACTGTTCAAGATTGCGGATAACTTAGCATTAACTACTGCTGGTTTAGTAGGTCATGCACAGGCTCTGAGTCGATCATTGGCTGCAGAAATGGCTCTTTTCGAACTTAAACGGGGTCATCAGATGTCTGTGAAGGGAGCTGCGACTCTTACTGCTAATATCCTGGGTGGACGTCCTCATTGGGTACAATTGCTTATCGCAGGAGTGGATGAAGATGGCGCCCATGTATATTCGATAGATTCCGCAGGGGGATCGATTCCTGATTCATACTGTGCAACAGGTTCAGGATCACCTTACATGTATGGTGTTCTTGAAGATAAATTCAAAGAAGGTATGACCCGCGATCAAGCCGTAGAAGTTGCTGCTAGAGCGCTTCTTGCTTCTGCTCAACGTGATGCAGCATCTGGAAACGGAATGGACTTATGTGTGATTACTCCTGAAGACGGATTTCAATTAGTTAGTGACGATGAGTTAGAAGCATTATTCAAGTCACTTTGAACTTAATCAATTTCCCCGACGCCCGCGCGTCGCCTCGGTAATGTGCGGATGCTTTCAGGGATTTTGGAGAGAGAAAAATGAGAATGACGTTGGCAGAGATCAAGAATAAGGCAAAGGACATAATTCCTGATGGGATTCCTTACACTGTAGATCTCGAAGCAGGAACAATTTCTATCATTACACCTACCCCTGATGCTTTCGCACAAGAAAGTAATTCATTGACAGTTAAATTAGCAAAGGCAGTTAGGCGAAGAATTGTAATTCGACCGGATCCATCGATACTTTCCACTGAAGAAGAAGTTTTAGAAACCGTCAGGGAGATAGTTCCTGAAGAATCTGGGATAACAAATATATGGTTGGATCCTGCTCTTGCAGAAGTTACTATTGAATGCAACGATCCTGCTCAAGCAATAGGTCAAAAAGGTGCGAATTTAGTTGAATTAAGAAATAGTTTAGGTTGGTTATTCAGAGCAGATAGATCTCCAGCAATCGAATCTAAAACTCTCAATAACATTCGGAGATATAGAAAGGAAACTGCTGATGAGAGAAGAGAATTATTGCGCAAATTTGGTACTAGGATTTACAGGCCTAAACGCTCAAGTACCCCATGGGTAAGATTGACTGCCTTAGGGTCGTATCGCGAAGTTGGTAGAGCGATGCATATGGTCACCACTAACGAAAGTAAGATTCTTGTGGATTGTGGGGCTAAACCTACTACTAATAGATCTGAAATTCAACCGTTTTTTGACGCACCTGAGTTACTTCCTCTTGAAAATATAGACGCAGTAGTAATCACCCACGCTCACGTTGATCATATTGGGATGTTACCTGTTCTTTTCCGTTATGGGTATCGTGGACCAGTATACTGTACTCCTCCTACGAGAGACTTAATGACACTACTTCAGCAAGATTACATAAAAGTAAGTAAGATGGAATCTGGTGACGGACCTCCGTATAGTTTGGCAGATATTGAGACCTGTATAAAACACGTAATCGATGTAGGTTATGGGCAGAAAATCGATATTTCTCCCGATATAAAAATGACAATGGAGAATGCAGGACATATTCTTGGTTCCTCATCTGTATATCTTGAAATTGGAGAAGATAAAAATCTACATCGTCTATTATTTTCTGGGGATATCAAATATGAAAAATCATGGCTCTTTGATGCAGCGACAGTTCGATTTCCACGAGTTGATTCATTAGTTATTGAATCTACATATGGCGGTCGTTCTTCTTTCCAACCTACTAGGCAGGAAGCAACCGAAGAACTACAAGATTTGATTCGAAGAACTCTTGGTAAAGGTGGAAAAATTTTCTGTCCTGTCTTTGCAGTTGGCAGATCACAAGAGGTAATGGTAGCTATAGATCAGTTATTCAAATCGGAAGATTTCACCAGCGATCCATGTACTGTTTGGCTTGATGGGATGATTTCTGAAGCAACTGCAATTCATGCATCTCATCCAAATTTCCTTAATCGAGATTTAAGACAACAAGTACTTCGTGGAGGAGAAGAAAATCCATTTAATTCTCCATGGTTCAAGACCGTCGATTCAAGACAGAGACGTGAACAGATAGTTTTAGATCCATCTCCTTGTATCGTTCTCGCAACTAGTGGGATGATGACTGGTGGACCGATTTTACATTATTTACAGCATTGGGCGCCAAATGATAGAGCCACATTAGCATTTGTAGGTTATCAAGCATCAAATACTCTTGGTAGACGTCTTCAAGAAGGATATTCTGAGATTCAACTATCTAATGATGGACAAACATACACTGTTGATGTCAATTGTGATGTTGTGACAATTGATGGTTTTTCAGGTCATTCTGATAGACGTCAATTGCTTGATTATGTCAATGCATTGAATCCTAAGCCACGGCGAATAATATGTCATCATGGAGACGATACTGTTTGTAATGAATTTAGGAAAACATTGGGTGAGACATTCAAAGTTAGAGCCGCTGCTCCTCAAAATTTAGAGACTCTTAGATTACTATAGAGGAATATCCAATTCAAATTCTGAGGGATTAGGAAGAGAAGTGTATTCAGTTTCAGAATCGTCTTCAAATTCGTTCCAATCAGATTGCATCGATAATCGGTTCATTTCATAATTTTTAACACGATTCCAAATCAAAATTATTACAGTAGTTGACCAAAATAAACCCGCAAAGAGTAGTGAATATGTTTCATTAATGTAATTCAGTGCACCCATTATTGCGAAAATCCATCCTGATGCGAATAGAAACGCAATGAACAGCCCCCTATCTATGTTGGAAATGGCCGCCATGGCCAGTCTACCAACCCCCTCGTTGATGAACCCGAAGGTTATCCGATAACCATGGATTTCAGTATTGGAGGTTCAGAGCGTCGGACGAATACCCCTAATCAAACTCAAAATTCGGGACTTCCGTCTGGAGGATGGTTAATGACTGCAGTTGCCCCATGGGGCGAATCTGAAGAGGATGCCTTCGATCAATGTCTAGTGGAATTGGGTTTAGGAGATTGCCGCTTGGTTCAAGTTCAAGGTGCTATGTTGCCTATGGGTTTCTCCCCCGAAAGTCCACGTGCTCTTCCTATGGGTAGTTTAGTTGAATGTCATTATTCTGTTAGTTTAGCATGGAATGGATCTACAGCTTGTGCAGGAGCTGGATGGGCAAGGTGCACCACTCCAGAGGGTGAAGAGGTAGCAATCGTAACGACTGTTTCAACAAATGAGGATTATGAAGAAACTGAATTAATGTTGAAGAGACAGATGCAGCGCCGATTAGCGAGTAGAGATTTAGAGATAATCGAACATGAAATTGCAGTAGATGAGGTTACTTCTGGAGAAGGACATCATGGAGCAGTTATTGCTGCATTGATACTTCCTGAAAGTTTAGGAATAGGGGGCCCAGTAGGACGTGCTCGTGATTTTTCATCAATTTCAGGAGGAATACGTTCAGATTCTGGAAATCCTGGGGGCGGAAATTTCTCTTTTTAATCGAATTCATCAAACACTATCTAGACATCATTAGTTCATGTCGGGGCCCACTTGGGTTATGTTACAATGTAGTTCTTGTGATAGATTTAGTGGAGCTCGTAAGGGACAGAAATCAATGATTTGTAGCCATTGTGGCGACAGAGAGAGGTTATCTGTAATTCAAGAATTTTCTAACTCATCATCATTGTCTCAAGCGATTTCATTAGAGAATACTCCCCCCGAAATTCGAAAAGAATTGGAGAAAGCATTGAGTCGAAAATCAAATCAAATATCATCCCCTGAGGCTACAGATCCTGTTTCTATGATTCAATCATTTACAAGTGATGAAGGGATAATTGATGTGGATGGAATCATAACTGAATTGATAACCTCTGGATTATCAGAAAATGATAGTAATGCACAGGTTACTGAATGGGTGCAACAATCAGAAATCGAGGGCATGGTCATCAGATTACCTACTGGTGAATTGAAACTTCTTTAGTAACATTCATGTCTAGACGATAGGTCGTTTAGTGTACGGGTCCGTGGGTTAGCTTGGCCTATACTTGATGGTTTGGGACCATTAGACCCCAGTTCAAATCTGGGCGGACCCACCACAAATTTAACAAAAATTATTGTAGGTTGTCTTTATCAATTTCATGTCCCATTCTTTCAATTTTGGTTTTCAGATATTCTCTATTATTATCTCCAATACCTGCAAGTAATGGTATTCTTTCTTCTACATTTATTCCATGATCCTCTAGTTGCTGAACTTTATCTGGATTGTTACTTAGTAAACTAATTCGGTTCACTCCTATAGATTGGAGAATCTCTGCCGCAATATCGTAATTTCGAGCGTCGCCAGGGTGACCAAGCTTTAGATTCGCGTCTAATGTATCTGCTCCTTGGTCTTGGAGATGATATGCCTGAATTTTGGCATGTAAACCAATTCCTCTTCCTTCTTGACGAAGATAAATCAATGCCCCCCACCCTCGTTCAGAAATTTGTTTCAAGGCGGAATCGAGTTGGGGGCCGCAATCACATCTCAAACTTCCAAATGCATCACCTGTCAGACATTCGGAATGTACTCGAACCAAAACAGGATCTGGACCTTCCATGTCTCCGAGTGTTAAAGCAACATGATCTAATCCACTCTCTTCATGAAATATTCGAATTCTGAAATCTCCATGAGATGTTGGAAGCCGTGCATCTGCAGGAATATTTTTGTCAGCACTAATTTTTATTTTCATTCTTATCCCACCGAATTCTTTATTCTGAAAGTGAATTCACCTGCATTTTCAGTTACTGATTCTAGTGTAATATTCAATCTTGCTACCAAGGCAGGTATGTCGTGTAATGTTTCTGGGTCATCTGAAACTACTTCTAAGATTTCTGCATCTCTCATTTCCTTAAGTGCCTTACGAGCTTCATGTACTGGAACGGGGCAATAGAACCCAAGAACATCCACACGACGCACGTTAGGCATGTGTTACCGTGTAGTCTCCTATTCTTCAATCGTTCACTTTTCATGTTTGTATTGACCTCATCGGGTCAAATTCAAACCGTCTACGTAGGATGTAGGGGCATGGGGGAGTCATCTGGCAAGGTCTCCGATGATATCCCGTTTCCAGAATTTGTACGAATGTTGGGCTCAGTGTTTGTACTAATAGCAGTTCTATTATTTGGAGAAATTTTGTTTAGGTGGTTTATTGAGCCAGCTAATACTCTACTTCCGCTACAACTTATTGAGGCGTGGTTATGGAGCAATATTTCTAATTTAATTTGGGCAGGGTCAGCAGAATTAGTTGCCCATCAGACTGGTCCTATGACCCAAGTAAACCTCTTGCATCCTACTTTTTATGGCGGCGTCGTTCCGCTTTATGTTTCAGATGAATGTACTGGCTTACATGAATTATTCTTTCTTGGAATGATGATGTTATTGACTCCATGTTTTGATTTAAAGACTAAATTCAAGCATCTTGGCATTGCATCTTTGATAGTGTTCATACTTAATCTAGTTCGTCTTGTTGTTCTTTATCCATTAGCCGTTAATGGATGTGAGGGGATGAACGGAGGAATTTTTGGTTGTGAATCTCCATTGTTTGAATTTCATGAATTTGTTCTTAGATATGGATCACTAATCGTTTTAGTTATTGGTTGGACAATCTGGTTTAATATTACAGATGCTAGAAAAGGAGTACGGGAATTCTGGAATCGTCTTCCCAATTTACAAGGTGTCTCTTTTAATCCTAGTTTAGATGATCTCAATTCGAATACTGTAAGAGCAGCAGGCGTGTATTTTTCAATAGGGTTGGCAATTCTGTCTGTCATTTCATATTTTTCAAAGGTTCTAGGTGATACTTCATCAGTGGATGCGTGTGCAAATACTATTTCGGCATCTTGTACTAGAATAGTTACAGAGTATGAAGATTCTTTAGGAGTAAGTATCCGACTGTTTTTGATTAGTTTAACAATCTTGATGTTTGCATGGATACAACCAGGATTAAATTGGTTAGATGAAGAAGAATAGTCAACGAATAGCAAGCTCTGCTGCTAATTTTGTGCCATTATATTCTCTTCTTTCCAAAATTTCTAGTACTCTTTGTGCAGATTCTGCATGAATATCTACAGTTGTATATTTTTCATTGATACTGATTTCTCCGATGGCAAGTTCTTTGATTTTAGCTTGAGAAATTATCCATTCTGATAGAGATAATTTACTCGAAATTAGATTTAATCCTGCATTGATTGAAATTTGAACCATACCGAAAGGATCAGATGATTCTGCCCAATCTTTCCTAGGCCGAACAGGGTCTCTATCTACTCCTGCTGGGAGCTCAGGTGCATCTGATTTCACAATATTTAGATTCCAAGTACTTCTAATACGTTCAAGTTGACGTAAATCCTCTCTGCCTACAAAACTCCAAGCATTTCCTTTCTTCCCCATTCTTCCTGTTCTTCCAATTCGATGAACGTAATCTTCAGGATTATCCGGTAGATCATAATTGATGACTATTGTTACTCCATCTACGTCTAATCCTCTTGCTGCAACATCAGTTGCAATTAAAATCTTGATTTCACTGTCTCGGAAACCTAACATGACTTTCTCACGTTTATTTTGACTCATATCTCCATGAAGTGTGGAAGTAGAAAATCGATGTTTTCCTAGTCTATCTTCTAATAATTCTACCATTCGTTTAGTGTTACAAAATATCAGACATTGGTCAGAACTATCCATATTAACAAGAATTCTACCTAATCCCCAAAGTTTGTTTGCTCTTCCAATTCGAATCCACTTTTGATCAATTTCTGGGACCTCTACTTCCAGGTCATCACTCATAATCGTTATAGGATTCTTCAAGAATTCGTCTGTTGAATCAATGATTTCCTGAGGAAATGTCGCACTAAAAAGAAGAGTTTGATTTCGTTCAGGCATATTTGAGAAAATCCATGAAATATCTGGCCAGAATCCCATATCTAGCATTCTATCTGCTTCATCCAAACACAGTAAAGAAATAGATTGCAAATTAAGATGTTTACGCTTTGTCATATCAATTACTCTTCCTGGAGTACCAACGATGATATCTACACCTGAATCTAACTTCTGAGCTTGTTTTTCTAAATCAGTCCCTCCATAGACAGAGAGGATGATTAGACCTTTATCGCCTTGAATCCATTGCAATTCGTTACATACCTGAGTGGCTAATTCTCTGGTAGGACAAAGAACAATCGATTGGGGGTGTCCAGTTGGTTCCGATCTTTCGATAATTGGGATTCCGAATGCAGCTGTTTTCCCTGAACCGGTTTTTGCTTGTCCAATGATATCGCTACCATTTCTCGCAGCAGGAATCGCTTCTCTTTGTATTTGAGTAGGCTTTTCCCAGCCTTCTACAGCAAGTGCATCAAGAATGTATTCTGGTAAATCCCAATCGGAGAAACTGATACTTGACATTTAGATCCGACCTTCAGAATGAGTCGGCATCTCGGATTTCTGCTTGTAGTTCTCCCATCCAGTATTTTTGGCAGTTTTCCTTTGTAAGGAATCTCTGCTTATTGCCACGCTTTCTTTGAGGGGGAAGTGCTTGAAGTACATGTTGGCGCATATAGAGGCGAAATCTGTGGGCTTTAGCTATATTTTGACCCTTAGGAGTCCATCCATCCCAGAGTCGCTCGAACTGTTCGAGCTTGAAATCATCGGGTCCTTCACTCATGTTCGTCGGTCTCCCGACTTATACCCTGTATATGACGGTGACGGATTATTCATGCCCATGAAAGACGTGAATCAATGTAACGATCGACTGCATACCTTCCCCAGAATAGATAGTAAATTCCAACGGTAATAACCGTTAACAAGAGTACCTTTATCCAAATTCCAAAAAGCTCTATGGCAGTTCCATTGTATGTAACTGCTCTTCCATCGATGCTGAGATTCGACGCCCATTTACGAATAATCATTGTATCTCCCCAAGGTTTAGCAATTCCTAGAGTAAGAATAGTAATCAGAAGTGCAGCCAGCTTCGTGAAAAATAATCCTTTATCCGCCATTTTTATTTTCCATGTAGGTTGAACAATATTCGATACAGGAGTAACTGCTGCAGATTGAATAGGATTTTGATATCCCATTTGTTGGTTATATGCTGCTTGCATCTGTTGATTTTGGGAAACTGGTATTTGTTGAGCAACAGGAGCTTGATGCTGTACAGTAGTAGCAGAGGGTATTGGTTGCATAGTTACAGGAGGTGATGATGGTTAATGAAATTCTTCATCTATTCTTCTTCTTTTTTCTGCTTGCCCGACTTCAGTTCTGGTAAGTCCGCTAAATCTTCTGTTTCAATTTTGGGTAATGGAGCTAAGAATCGATTCTTTTCATCTTCGGTCCCTTCTATTGAAATATCTAATGCCATCTTATTCAGGTGTTTGATTATTTCTTCATCAGTTTCGTCTGAAACAAGGTCCAATGCAGTTTGACGTAAATTATTGCCACTCATGATTATTGGTAGCATTTTAACACAGTTTAGTCGAATTCTTGGATCTTTATGTTTTGCTCCATCTATAATCAATGTTTGAGTTCTTGAGTCATCTTTCTCCATCTTTGCTAATGCTTTCAATGAATTGTTCCTCACTTCATCATCCTGATCAAATAATGTTTCTTCAATCATTATCTGTGCTATTCTAGGTGCAGAATCTGCTAGTCCGGGCAGTGTTCTACTAGCAATACGTCTTACTTCTGAATCTTCATCATCTAGAGTCCAACCAATTAAATCCCATCCTGCTGCTCCTGCTCTTTGTGCAATTGTTCTGAGTACTCTTGCAGCCCTCCGTCGAAGGTCGACATTTTCTTCACGAATCAGGTCGTCAAGATGTAAAACACCTACTTCAGGCCATTGTTTTGATGCTTCAATCAGTGCATTAAATGCATCATTTCGAATATGCTTTTCTTCTGAACGTAGCAGTCGGTAAAGTGTCTCTTCTAATGCTGAAGGAAATATTGGAGCACAGGTGATTAGAACTTGTCTTGCTTTTTTACGAACATTTTGGTCTGGATCGTCTATCATAACATCTAACATTTCCATCATTTCATCTGAATCACGTAGCGCACCTACTAGGAAAACATCTAGACTTGCAATTCGCTCTTCGACAGATCGAGAGCATAGTCCATTAATGATTGTTGAATGTATATATTCATCTTCTGCTCTAGGTAGTGCAGTAATTGCTCTAATTGCATCTAAACGATCGAGCAAAACGCGTTTATCCATCCATCGAACTTCAATTGTGGAGACTCTTTTTTCAAGTAAATCACGAATTTGATTCGGTAAGAGCGAATTCCATGGTCCTTGAGGTGCCCTGAATGCAGCCTTAATCATAGATTGTCTTTTTCTTCCTAGGTTGATCCTCTCACCTGTGCGGGGGTCACGAGCAACATAGTCCCTTGACATCGGAGGACCCATGACTCGACGGGATATGAATAAGGCCCTTACGCGTATCTGATTACATGCAATTTGCCAGAAATGTGGTTAGAAAAGAATAGTTCACCATCAGGGTTGAATGAAATTGAAAGAGCTCCAAATACATCCTTTACAATTACAGAATTTTCGCCCCTCCAACCTTGGGTAGAATTTTGATCCTCAACAATATCAACTCGAATTATTTCTCCACCAGTTGGAGTAACGGAATTCCATGAACCAAAAACAGAGACAAAAATAGAATGATTATCTCCCGGAAGGGTAGAATTTGAATGCCTCAATGCAATAGAATTTGCAGAACTATGTGGGTCAAATGTCCCTATAGGGCCAACAGTTCCATTTGGAACAGGTGTTTCAGGTTCATCATTTGGCCAACCATAATCACTTCCTATCTCCAAGAGATTTAATTCCTCAAATGGATAATCATCTCCTTCCCAATCACGTCCGTTATCGGTGAAAACATAACCTATGTCCGGGACCCATGCTCCATCGAATGAATTCCTTACCCCTGAAGCAATTACACTGTGATTTCCATTCGATGGATCGACCATGATAATTGCCGCATTTCTATCATCATCTTCATTACAAACGTTACAAGTACTCCCTGAATGCCAAATTAACATCCCATCTGGTCCTTCGTTAATGGAGTTTGTTTGATGATTTCCCGATGGTATTCCATCTACGAGAATTGTAGAATTTCCAATAGACCAATTCGAGGGACTCGTCCCTAAGAATTCATTTTTTGTTAATTTGCCCCTCTCTGAGATGTATAAGAATTCACCATCATAATGGAGTCCGTGAGGATTGTTCAGCCCATCCTTCAATATCCGCTCATCAGTCAAAACATATGATTCAATTTTATGGAGGATAACTGCATTTTTCTCAATCTCGCAAACTAGAAAATGACTAGAATCGAGCCATAACATACATGTTACTTGGCCTATTTCACCTTCTATTTCATCGACAAAGTATCCCTCGGAAGGTATAGGGTCAATTCTCATAAAATAAGGGCTGAGTATCGTGTAAGCAAGCATTATCAATATCACAAAAAATGCTGATGTAGTGATAAATAATCCACGCTTAGAAAAATATTTTTTCAATGGATTACTCCTCTCAACATCATCTTCCATGACTTTGGGAGGAGGGGCGTAATTGAAATTCTGTCGATTACTCGTTCGTGTATGGGTGATGTCGAGGTTGAGGTTCGTCGACTTATTTACATCTCATTCAACGATTATCCAAATGAATGGTTATCATCAGAAAAACTAATTCGCATCTGGAGTTTAGATTTACAATGGGTCGATTCTCAAGATGCCCAGAAATTACTTGAATCGTTGATTAAAACAGGTTGGCTCCAAATTGAAGACAATCACGTGAAGCCAACAGAGTCGCCTGATTCTCTTGAAATTCCAATCGGATGGAATCCTATGGTTAGAAGAATGATTGAGGGCGTGGATTTCATCCCCTCTGAGATAAATACCTTTGATGAAAAACCAATGATTCCTCAAGATACAATATTGAAACTAGATGATGAATCGTCTTTTGAAGAGGATAATCTGCATACTCTAAACGATAGATTTGCAGATCCTATGATAAAAAAAATATCAGAAATTCGCAGCCATATCGCTATAGTATCTGGATTAGAGGTGCGTGAAATTCAACGTCGAGCTCAGAGGAAGAGGAACGCGTGTAACCCGATGACTCTTTGGATGGCACTTTTATTAGTTGGAAGAGAACAGCGGATTGATATTTCATCATTCTTGTAGATTATCTCCTTCTGTTTTTGATTGTGCTTGATACACAAGTAGCAATGGTAAGAGAATCAATGCCATCGTCAAGGAAAAAATAACAGTCAATGCTGTAACTATCCCGAAATCTCTAACAACAGGCATAGGTGAAAACCATAATACCAAAAATCCGATTGCAGTTGTCATCGCACTGAGGCACAATGCTGCTCCTGTTGTAGAGTTCGTTTTTCTCAATGCTTCCCAAGGTTGAACATCCTTTTCAATCAATGATTCATACTTTCTCCACATGTGTATTGTATAGTCTATTCCTAATCCTATCGTAAGAGCTGTCACCATAACAGTAAGAACATTCCAATGAATGCCTAGAACTGCCATTGAACCGACTACCCACACTGCAGCAAGTGCTACAGGAACAATTACGATGAATGAAGGAGCAATTCTTCTAGTCAATAGTAGTAGAACTAAAAAAGACACAATAAGGCTAAGAATTGTAGAACTAATCTGAGATGTACTTAATGAATCAAGAACATATTCTAACTTAACGAGATAGCCAGTTAAAATTATTTGAGCATCAATATTATTCTTAATATCGTCCTTGTCGATTACGTTTGTGATGTCACGAATAATCTCTCTACTTTCGGTACTAGATTCTGCTTCTACATCAATTCTAATTTTTGATGCCGCGATATCTCCATCTTGAGTAAATACAATTGATCTACCTACTCTCTCTTCATAACTCAACCCTCTAAAGGAAGATGAAGAGGAAGTATTTGTTGCTAATTCAGATAATGCATTTGCGAAGTTTCCAGTCACATAATTTTCAGTACCGGTTAATCTACCACTATAGATAGTGAGATTATATTTCTCTCCGAATAAAGAATCAGCTTGCACTGCATCTCTCACTATTGGGTAGGGTCCATCATAAGATGGATTTGCATCCACGAAAAATGAAGAAGGAACAACTACGCCTCTGGTTGACTGAATCTGCATATCAAGGATCCATAATCCATCTAAGAATTCTGAATCGTCAACTATTATGTCTGTACCTGTTTGATTAACAATCAATATACTGACCTCTTTCCAAGTAGATGATTCATATGAATCATACATTGCTGTTCTTGATTGCATGGTATCCATTTCTTCAGATAGGAAATCAGTGAGATCAAATTGAGTTTCAAGTTTTATTGACGAATATCCTACTGATGCAATTGTAATTAATAATACTGCAACTAATACTTGGGCAGCAGTTTTTTTCTGGAATTCAGTGATGTTTTTTGCATCACCTTCAAACAATCGACGTCGTGATGAATTATTTGCAGGTGCCTCACTCCATCGAGATACAACAACATGAAGGGCGCCTACAACCACTGTTGAGGCGATGAATGCAGAAGTCACTCCAACTGCCAGTGCCAATCCAAATTCTTGAACAGGTGGGAGAGGTGAAGCAATATTCGCAATAAATGCACATACTGTAGTAAATACTGCAAGAGTCAGGGCAATTCTCAGTTCTCTGAATGAAGCTACCCATGCTTCTGCTGGTTCAAGTCCATTTGTACGATTTCGTTCATATGTTCTTTGTAGATGGATAGAATAGTCAATTCCCAGGCCTAGTACAACCGGGGCTACTGCGATGGTCAAAATTGTATACTCCATTTCTAAAACATCTAGTAAACCATAAGTCCAAATTAACGAAGCTGTCAGTGCAGCCAATGGGAATCCAACGAATCTAATTGATCTAAATGCAGCAGCCAAGATAATCACAACAAGAAGTATTGATATCCCCAATAGTACTACTAATTGACTNAGCGATTCTCGATTTAATTCATCGCTNATTAGGCCATCAGATAATGATTGAAATCGCAAATTATTTTCTTCACTTGCCTGATTGAAGAAATTTCTAAGTTGAACTTCTGCCATGACTTGGGATGTCGTATCTTGTTGATTTCTTATTTCTAGAATCCAAAGAGTGCTATTTGCGTATGGTATGGGGTCTGGTTGATTCTTATCATCTAACCAACTACATATCGCATCGTAATCCAGGTCTTTATGCACCAATGCCATTCTACCCAATGAAGCTGCATTTCGAAGGTCTTCATTAGCACCATCTGCACATGTTGTTCCTTCATCTACAGTTTCATTAAGATATGATGCCCAATCATCGAAATCAGATAGAACTGTATCGCTTCCTGTTTCATCTAGTGCTAACTGGAGGATTCCGGGTGCGGAGATATTTGATAAGATTAATGAGGATCTTAACTCAGATTCTTGTTCCATTTGTGAAAGAATTTCTGCTTGCTCTAATACTGCGTTCCAATCGAGCGCATTTCCACCGTCATCTGAGGTTACATGCACGTAGAACGGAACTCCAGTTTCAAACAATTGCTCCTCTACAGAATTAATGATTAAATCATCGTCACTAGGTGGCATAAATGTTGTAAGATCTGTGTTGAATGAGGGGGGATCACTGAAACCGATTGCAAAGATTCCAGTCAACATTAGTGCTAGTATGATTATCGGGAGGGATGCACGTTCAAGGACAGTAGTTAATGCCGAGTCTCGGGGGTCTACCGTACGAGACATGATTCTCCCCGTGGGTGAACAGGCGATAATTCCAGCGGTATATTCGTCTAATATCGATTAACTTGGTAAAAATCGAATATGTTCCAAGTGGAAGCCCTCAAAAAGGGGTCATGACTCGCGACTTACATGGCTATGAAGGTTCTACTGAAGGAAGGCACCGAATTAAGGATCCGAATAAGTGATGAAGATCATACTACTTTACATCTTTTTAGGAGCCGGTTAAATGCTCACAAAGACATCGAATATTGTAATTATTTTAGTGGCCATCCTGATCTGGATGATCCAGAGATTTACATTAGAGCAAATAAGGGCAAAGATCCAGTTAAGATTCTCAAATCTGTAGTTAAGGAAGCATCGAAGGATTTCTCTTCTCTTTCTCTATGACGGTCCGGTGAGGACGTGTTTGGTCCAGACAAAATGGATTCATCCGTTGGTCTTGATAGATTTGCAACAAGTCTTCCGGGAGTTTTCGGCGTTCTAAAGATGAGAGCAGAAGATTTTCGTGTTGAAGAAGTGGGGAAAATCCCTGCTCTAGACCATAAGGGCCGATTTACGTTGGTTAAGGTTACACTCCGTGATTGGGAAACAAATCGATTTATTCGTAGATTTACCAGTGCATTGAAAATTAATCGAAATCGAATTTGGTTTTCTGGAACTAAGGATAAAAAAGCAGTGACAACTCAATTGATGGTTGTCGATGCACCCGTTTCTCGTGTTGAAGAGGTCGAAATAAAAGATGTAGATATTGACATCATCGGAAGAACACATCAGAAGGTGGCAATGGGTGCTCATTCTGCTAATCGTTTTACTATAGTTGTACGAGGATGTGTAGATGAAAATGGAAATCCTCTAGATGCGAGAGAAGCGATGGTAAGAGNTCTAGCAATTAGAGATATGATGAAAGAATCACTTGGCGAAGGGATTTTCCCTAACTGGGTTGGACCACAGCGATTTGGTTCATTACGTCCAGTAACACCGATAGTTGGTAGATTTATTNTTAATGATGACTATGAATCTGCTGTGTCCACATACTTAGGCATGGAAGGTTTATTTGAAGATCAAGAAACACACGACTTCAGAAAAATGTGGAGAGATACAGGAGATGCTGAAGCATGCTTGGAAATTATTCCAAAACATCTGGGATATGAAAGATCAATGTTAGANTCATATGTCCAATCNCCAGATAATCATGTTAAATCATTTACAACCTTACCTCGNAATCTCCAATTAATGATGATTCATTCTCTNCAATCAATGGCATTCAATCACGTTNTAGGTTCTAGACTTGAATTAGGATTTCCTCTTGCAGAACCAATGATNGGAGATGTAGTTGCTCCATTATCTGCNGAGGGAAAAATAGATGCAGGCAAATCAGCGATAGTCGATGAGACAAACCTCGCTCGATGTATTAGAAATTGTATGTTTAGAAGATTATCCGTTACTGGCCCTCTTCCAGGAGTCACAGGAAATCTTGCTGAAGGAAAGCCAGGGGAAATTGAATCAGAGATTTTCAATAAACTGAAATTTAATGAAATTGATTGGAATGTTCACAGCATTCCACGTCTGACTACTAACGGAACAAGGCGTCCGTATGCTTCGATTTTTGAAGAGTTCAGTATTGTTGATGCTCCAATACTAGACGAAGATTCCCTAGATTCTAGGTGGTCTGATGGTCCGAGAGATGGTGAGAACTGGCATCCTGATGGTGCTTGCCTCAAATTCAGATTCACCTTACCTCCCGGTACGTATGCAACGGTTTTGATGAGAGAATTTATGAAATCTCCATCCTCTCAATATTGAGGATTATAAGTTAATTATAGTCTTCCCATTTCGAGTGTTTCAATTTCTGTGACACCCTCAAATGATTTTACTTGATCCTCAAATTTACCAAGAGGGTTATCAAATTCTTCACCATCTTGAATAATTGCGGTGACTTCAACAAACATTAGCCCAAATGCTAATGGCTTCTTTTCGACTAATTGGATAGCTCCAATACTACTGGAAATTCCCTCTATTTCACTGCAAACTTCATCAATTCTACTCATTGATTCAGAATCTAACATTACCTTATACTTGACAATTACTTCACCCATGGAATCACCTCAAGGGCCTATGAATCGACATTCTGGACAAATATAGCGAACACCTTGGTTCCTACACATCTCACTACGGCCAATCATACTCTTGCAAGGGTTACCTTCTGCATCATATCCAGGACATGGAAATGAGGTACTGCGCTTATCCTCCAAAGGGATTCCCGATGACGTACAAGTAGTTGCGTGACTCAAACAATCGACTCCTTAGTACCCTTTGGAAATCAACTTCTCTTTTAGCCTTGACCATCTAATCATTTTCTTCTATGGACAGAAAATCCAGTTTTTGTGATAGGTTCTTCCTCTTCAGAATTATCTACAATCCCATCTTTTTCTAAAGAGTTCAATATCTCATCTCTAACCGTTTGAATAAGAGCTCCATGGTGTGGTTTTAGATTCTTGCAAACCAAGTAAATCTCAGAAGATGCGTTTCTCGAAGAAATNGGTGAAAATCGATGAACTTTGGAAAACCTCCTCTTTAGCGCCCTTACCAGAGCATCTAATCCTGGACCCTGGAAAACTTTGGTGATGAAAGCCCCTCCGGGATTTAGTAGTGGNAANGAAAAATCACATACCATGGTAACTAAATCAATAGAAATCGCTTGNTCGATATCATATCGTCCNCTAATATCTGGTGAAATATCTGAGATTATGGTATTNATTACNCTTCCTTGNAANGCTTCACGNGTAGAATCTTGAGTAACTTTGTCTTGAATGTCNCCGACAATAAAATANGCNCCTTCAATNGGNGATGTGGTCTGTANATCCACTCCAACTACNATGCCTTCATTTCCTACTAATTCACATGCAACTTGNCTCCATCCACCNGGGGCACAGCCAACATCNAGAACAGTATCTCCNTGTCGAATAGGNGNAAATTTCTCTTGTATCTCTTTTAATTTGAAAGCNGAGCGTGCACGATACCCTTCCTGTCTCGCCTTTCTACGCCANGGGTCGCTCCTATGTTCGGAGTACCAGCGCTTACTCATGAATTANCCTACATACGTTATCTTTCAAGTCTGACGGAGATTANCCAATTTTTAGATAGATTTGAGTAAATTAAAATCATCTCAANCTCTAATTTATTGGTTTATTGAGATTCAACACTNTGAAACANTATTACGNCGGTTTGAAACAATAGAACATGGTGGANAGTTCATGGGGAGATTGTCACTAGTGTTGATTTTCCTTGTTCTTACCTTATCTTTTTCAGTTAATGGTGAGGAGAACAATGTACATCAAATCCGTGGAGGAGGTTCTGTAGTGATGGAGATGTCTACGGCAGTTTGGTGTGACGTATGCGCTGAACATGAAGAATGGATTCCAGATATGGTTGATTCAAATGGGGACCGAATAATTCGTGTTAATTTACATAGCGCAATAAATGATCCATTGGGTAATGAAGCTTCGAACTATAGGAAAAATTGGTTGGGAATATCGGATGCGGATTCTACTCCATCTTATACATTTGATGGCTTAAGAGAATCTACTCCTTCCTCTTCAAGTGGTGAACTTCAAAGGTCACTATTGGATGCTGAAGCGGATCGTATTCAACATGAAATTTTGGAAGTAAGTATCTCCTATAATTCCTCGATTGTTTCTGTGGAAGCTGTAGTTGATGATCCGTTAGAAGTCAATTCAACAAGTATGACACTAATGTTATTGGAGAATGAAGCCTCAATTTCACCCGATGATGCAACAAATGGTAAATTATCTAGTAATTATGTTTTAAAAAATATTATTTCAGTCAATGAAAATGAACTGATAGTTTATCCTCAAGAATGGGGACATGCTACATTTAATTCTAATTACTCAATATTTTCTAATTTCACTTTTTCTTGGCCCAATGGATTGGATTATAGTTCAACTACTATTGTTGTTATTCATGAAAAATCGGTTACCAGTCCTGAAATAGGGGCAAGAACCACACTTTCTGCTTTATCTTGGACCTTAGACCAGTCAATTGAAAATGAATCGATATCATTATGGATTCCATTAATCTTAACAGGCGCTATAATTGCCATTGTGAGNNTCTATTCTACTGAACAATAAATCAATGCATTCATATGCTTGTAAGTAGATATTAACCTTGATGGACGATATGGACGATGTTGTGGGGAACTTTGAGTTGACAGTGGCAGTTGAATGGATGGTAGAATACATTCTTGAAATTAGAGGGTCATCCCCAATACGTTCTGTTACAATAATTGATGCTACAGATGTTGAACAGGTAAGAAACGAGTTGCATAGAGAATTAACCAGTCTCTATCCTGAAGCTGGTCGTATTGATGTTACTGTTATTCGAATGTCTACAATCTCTTCAATTGATAGTGAATCTATGTTTGAAGAAGATGGTATATTCCACCCATGATTAGGGCTGACCTATTTCATTAACTAGGCAACGGGCAGTGTGTCGNATNGCTTCTTCAGAACTAAAATTAGGTGTGAATTNCAAATCNAACANTCGTTGAGGATCAAGCATAGATTTNGGCACGTCTCCAGCCCATCCTCTATCCCCTCCAGTATATTCGATATTGGCATCATTACAATTTGTTTCCTCTAGAACAATTTCTGCAATTCTTCTAACGCTACAAGTATCACTAGTTCCAAGATTGTAGCANTTGATTGGCTCATTGGTATTATTTACAACATGTAACATTGCTTTAGCACAATCAACAACCTCCATGTAAGATTTTTCTTGCCGTCCGTTACCTAAAACTTCGAGAGTCGACTTATCTCGATGTAATTTATGAATGAAATCAAATATTACTCCGTGCGTACCTCTTGCTCCGACAATATTTGCAAATCTGAAAATCCATGCTTGAAGATTAAAAGTTCCAACCCAGGATGTAATTAATGCCTCTGAACCTAATTTAGAAGCACCATATAATGAGATAGGAAATAATGGCCCATAATTTTCAGGAGTTGGCATTTGTTTCGCTTCACCGTAAACTACACTGCTACTAGCAAATGCAATTTTTGAAACTCCATTAATTCTCATTGCTTCTAGGACATTGTAAGTTGCGACTGTGCCTTGTTTGAGATCAGTATCAGTAATTTCGGTACCCAATCTGATATCTGGATTAGCCGCCAGGTGGAACACTTGGTCAACTCCTACCATAGCAGATTTAACTGCATTGAGATCTAAAAGATCGGCTTCAATGATATCGATTTTATCTTCATGGTGGGACAGAAATGATATCTGTCCACTTGACATATTGTCGAAAATTCGTACTTTGTGTCCATTATCAATTAAGCAGTCTACTAGGTGAGAACCGACAAATCCTGCTCCGCCTGTGACAAGTGTGACCATGATGCGCCATCTATGCATCGAACTTGAGTCCATCGGATGATTGGGTATTGTATATGCAAGAAAATTCCATTTTTTTTCACATAATTCCTACATAGACTATATACGAACAATGTTCGGATTTTAACNATGGAGGGACATGAATCGCAGGATGTTCTAACCATGGTCGGGATGCCGATGTTCAACGAAGAGGAAACAGTAGCATCTGTTGTAATTCGTTGCTTGCCTTATGTTGATGAAGTACTGTGCGTTGACGATGGGTCCTCAGATTCATGTTCTAGATTAGCTGCAAGGGCTGGTGCGATAATTCATTATCATCGTGCTAATAGAGGATACGGTGCTGCGATTAGAAGTATTTTCCGTATTGCCAGAGAAAAAAATGTGGATAAATTAGTTATTTTAGATAGCGACGGACAACATCAACCTGAAGATCTTCCTGCCGTTTTAGCAGGATTAGACAAAGAGGATGTTGATGTAGTGATTGGGTCTCGTTTTGTTGATAATAGTGATAGAAGTTCAATGCCTATGTATCGAAGACTTGGCATTTCAATGATTAACACTGCCTCAAATTTAACGAGTGATCTTGGAGTAAAAGATACCCAAAGTGGATTTAGAGCGTTCAGTAAGAGGGCATTGAATTTACTCGCTTTTGAGAATGAAGGAATGGAGTCAACACTCGAAGTTCTTGACCAATGCAAGGAAAAGGGATTAAATGTCGAAGAAGTTCCAATTAAAGTAAGATATGATGTTCCTAAATCATCCACATATTCTGCATTCGGTCATGGTTTTACTGTTCTAACTTACGCACTCATTTCCTTATCTCACAAGAAGCCCATGTTAGTATTTGGTTTACCCGGAATTGGGTTGTTGGTTTCAGGTACTACGATAGGATTAGGCATGCTGAATTCAGTTGAAGAGTTAACTGATGGAACGATTGCTCTTTCTGTAGGTCCCGGATTAACCGGTGCATGGTTATCTATGCTAGGATTATCACTGGTTTTCTCTGGTTTAGTTTTGCATGGCGCTAGGGCCTTGATGAGAAGAGTTGTTTTACAGCGTATTCGTTCTCTCTGACCTTTCTTCTTCCGAACGCTTGATGTTCGTTCGATTCGTGGGAGGTATATGTCGAAAGAGCAATCTGAGGTCACCGACGATGGTATTTCCATCGGAGAGATTGCTGAAAAGTTGAGCAAGACATCATTTTGGACATTTGTTGTTTCATTTTTATCACAAATTTCAGAGCAGATAAAAAATGTTCTAAATCGAATATTTGGTGATTCAATCCATCGTCTAACTTCAAGTGTCAAATCTATACGCGAATTATTCTACATTTTCTTGTATAGTCGGATCATTCGTGCACCTGCATTTGTTTTGATTATACTATTGATTTCTGCCGGTTGGATGGGGAATTCGGCGAAAGATTTCCAACAACAAATAAACGGAGATGTAGAGGTTTATCTCCCAGACGGGGCTAATTCAACTGATTTACTTCTGGAAGTTAGAGAACAATGGTCAACAGATATTGTTCTTCTTTACATCCATACAAATAACGCGATAGAAGGCCCAAATAGAGGTTCTGAAAACGTAACTGATGTGGAGATTCTCACTCAAATAAGTTGGATTGAAGGAGATGATATGAATTCCAATGCAGGAGGTTACAAACATGGCCTCGATCGAAATAAATCTGACAGAGGAATTGAAGACGGAGTAGTTTGGATTCTATCTCCTGCCCAGATTATCAAAGAAGCAAACAGCTCTGCTAAGCGATTTAATTGTGCTATGGAAAAATATCAGATTCCAAATTTAGATCCCTCTCAATGTCCGCTTACAGATCAGACTCCCTATGATGGATATTCCATTCCTGANGATCAACGAATAATCGACGATTTTGTGGATACTGCGGGACCACTATTGTCTAACTTCGTACGTGACACCAATGGAGACAATATTTGGGACACCGCTGTTGTGGTAGTTGGGATTAGGTTTGATATGGAAGGTACCGATATTTCTCCTAGAAATGATCCTAAGGGCAAGACGGAAGAAAATCCCAGTGGGTTAATTCANGATCATCGAGCNTTTATCGAACACACTCAAGAGTTGCTNGATCANTGTGGCCTTCCANTGTGNACCAAGACATATACTGAACCCCTTTCCTCAATTAATGAAACTAGGATGAACCTAATTTTACCAAGAGATGCAATTACCGTAACTGGGCTGACTCCNGTTTTGCATGATGTGTCNGACGCAGTTTATGAAGAACTAGTAACTAAGATGCTNCCATTGAGTGCTGTTTTTGTTATTATCACAATGGCTCTCCTCCATCGCAGTCCTAAGGTTGTAATTATTTGTGGAACGCCTATTCTCTTTAGTTTGTTAATTACATTTGGCGCAACTGTTTTACTCGATATTGAACTAACTCCAATGATTATCTCTGCTGGTCCTATTTTGGTAGGCCTAGGAGTAGATTATGCCCTCCATTTAACGAATAGAATTGAAGAAAATAGGAATGAAATTCTTGATGAGTATACACAAAAAGTATGGGATGCAGAAAGAGATGGAAGACAAATAGAATCCTTAGATCCATGGGACGAAGAATTGTATCTCAAGGCAACAGTTGCTGCCGCTGAAACTAGTGGTCATGCGATTATGCTTTCAGCATTAACTACAATTATTGGATTTAGCGTTCTTACATGGACAGAATTNGTACCAATTCGGCCAATGAGAACNGTTGGTACTACCCTTCTTCTNGGAATTTTCATNACGTTTATCTTATCCTTGATTATGGTNCCAGCATTAGCATTTCTTCTTCGTTATAGAAANGGAAGAAGTTCNGCAACTGATAATNTATGGTCAAAAATTGGACAGATACCTCTTANGTGGACATGGACCGTGNTAATTGTTTCNATGTTNGTTACTGCATTTGGTGTATATTATCTTGAAGAAGAATTAGGTAAAGACATTACAGGTGCTTCATCGGAAGTACCTCCTGGTTTAGTTACATATGAAGCGTTGGCAGAATATAGTCGAGTTTTCGAAGGTGGTCAGACAAATATGTTCATTGTTGATGCTACAGATAGGGGGAGAGTGAATGATACAGCGCCGATTCGTGATTTACCAGTATTAGATGCAATTGAAAGGATTCAGGTAGAAGATATTGACACTGTGGATAATACCACATCAATTTCTTTGGTTACCATCCTTAAGTCAATACCTGTATCTATACCTAATCCAATTACAACGGATGAACTCTATTCAGATACATTATGGGGTATTCTTCATTCTGAATGTTGGGAAAACCCTACTGCTGGTCCAGAGTGCCCATTCTTTCAATTAACTTCTAGAGATACAATGGTTAATGTCGCTTTTGATACACTATCTCCAGAAGTCCGTTCGATGCTCATGAATGCGGATACCGGTTTTGGTGAAACAAAGACTCTAGTTTATGTTAATCAACCATACATCTCTTTGGGAGATGCTGGACTGTTGAGAGAAACTATAGATCAGAGGTTGACTGGAGATAATTGTGTTGATGGAGATGCAAAAAGGTGTACTGCAGTTGGTATGAGCGGAGTAGAAAATACGTTGTTGACTGGAGGATTACCTGTCTCATTGGATATTAATTCTGGAATACATGAAGCACAATCTGAGACAACAATCGCTACTATGATTGTATTACTCTTTGTTATGTCAATACTATTTGCATCTCCGAGGTTAGCTACATTTACCATGATTGCTGTAGGTGCAGTAGTNCTTTGGCAGCCATTATTGATGAAATTAGGTGGGGGTGTAAACGTGAATGTATTTACTGCNATGATTGGAACAATTGTATTTGGGATAGGAGTTGACGATTCAATACATATTGTTGATAGAATTAAGGATGAGAAAGAAACTCCAAGTGGTGTCTCNAAAGCAGTNGAAAAGACAGGTCAAACCATCTTCGANACNACCGCTACAACTTCAGCAGGNCTTGCTGCAGGATTNTTTGTAGCGATTCCNGGATTAAGGAATTTCTTTGTTTTGATGATGTTATTGATTATTCTTGCATTATTTACATCATCAATTTTGCTACCCAGCATGTTAGTTGCAACAAAACGAACAATGCATCGAATCAAAGGATTAAGCGGATCATGGGTAGATGATGATAAGATAATTGTCGAAGATTCGGGTCCAATAGATGCCACCATAGTTGAGTCAAATTAATTGTTGAGGGTGCAGGGAGTAAGCCCCTTTTTGTTCACCATTAGGCTGGTTGCATTCAACTTAGCATCCGACCCGTCCCTCGGCGACGCTCGTCGACGGGACTGTTTGGACTTGCTCCAGTGGGGTTGTTCGTTCCATCCGTAAACAGGCGACCTCCTCCTTTCGGATTCATAGCACACACCTGCCACGGTTCGTTTCTTCTACATGGCCGACCCTCTCGGATCCTCGGCGTAAACCGAGCCACTTGCGTCGTGGAGAGGGGACTTTCCTCAGTGTCTTGCACTGTCAGCAACCCTCCTGCTCCCTCGTCTAACGGAAATTGTTCGATGATTTTAATCAAACGGTATATTTTTNNAAGAATAATAATAATNTNTCNTTCCCTAATTATTAGTTTTTTTTAAAATGTTATTAACGATGCGAGACTATGGTTTCTAGTCAACACGGCACCCTACAAGGTGAGGATGACGATACGGATAGTATTGCTAGTCAGTATGATGTCATAGTTGTAGGAGGTGGTGCAGCAGGTGTTGGGGTTGCAATTGCCCTCGCCCATGCGGGGATAGAAAATTTCCTAGTAGTCGACCGAAATGAGATTGGTTCATCGTTCGCCTCCTGGCCCGAAGAGACACGTTTCATTACTCCTTCATTTCCAAGTAACTCAATAGGTATGCTTGATTTGAATTCGATTGCCGTAGGAGTTTCTCCCGCATTTAGTATGCGAGTAGAACATCCTACTGGTAGTGAGTTTGCAAAGCATCTACAAGATCTTGCTACTTTCTTTGAACTTCCCATACAAGAAAATACAGATGTGATTAATATTGAAAAGAAAGATGAACTATTCCATCTGGTTACAGATGAGAAGACTTTACTGGCCAAAAATGTCATTTGGGCTGCGGGAGAATATCAATATCCAGGAACTGGAAGATTCACGGGAAGTGAATTTTGCCGCCATACATCCACTATTCCAAATTACGCTGGATTAGAAGGAGATGAATTCTTGATTATTGGTGGTTATGAGAGCGGTTTCGATGCAGCATATCATCTTGCTAAACGTGGCAAAAAGGTCAAATTGTTTGACAAAGACAGTCCATGGAGTGAAACTAGTTCTGACCCGAGTGTTTCTTTGTCCACATTTTCATTTGAACGCATGACAGAGCAAAGCTTTGAGGAAAATGTCGAACTGTTCCCAGAGACTCTAATCAGTTCAGTATCATTAAACGATGGGGTATATGAGATTACCACTCAAGATGGTCAAACCTTCCAATCTAAAGAACAACCCCTTTTAGCAAGTGGTTTTGAAGGGAGCCATAAATTTGTGTCTCATCTTTTTGAAATGAGAGATGATGGTTTTCCACTCCTTGGTGATAATGATGAATCAACCATAGTTCCTGGTATGTTTCTCTGCGGTCCTGCGGTTCGCCACGGTGGCCTAATATTCTGTTTTATTTTCAAGTATCGCCAACGCTTCGGAATTGTGGCACAATCCATTGCATCATCACTTGATTTACCTACAGATGATTTCATCGATGCTTACAGAAGCTGGGGGATGTACTTGGATGATTTGTCATGCTGCGGACAAGAGTGCTTAACCTGTTGATAGGAAATAGTTATGATATTAAGTCAGAGGCGCTAAATATGGAACCGGTCTATACGCGTTTAGGTAAAATGAAGAGTATTCCTTGGCTTGGTCAAACCCTTGCTAGTCTCTGTTGGATTATCAGCGTATTCGTTTATACCAATGGTACTGAAATGTCTACAGCAGACTGGTTGCAATTAGCTGCAGCATCATGTTGGATGATCTCTAACATCGCATCAATTATAGAAATCAAGTCAACATAGACACTTCTCAGTGACTATTCTATATCAACTCGAACAAGAGAGCATAGAACAACCTACTCGATGTCTGGCCCATTCTGGACGTTTCTGAAACCATTTTTCTTCATACTCCAACTGTTCTTCATACGGTTTTTTTAGAAGTTCATGGAGTTCTTTTGCAACTGAATAGTCTTCTTTTTCAGCTGCATCAATGGCTAACTGAGCCATCCAATTTCTCAAGACATACTTTGGGTTTGTTTGTTTCATTTTTTCTCGGTCAGGATCTCCCTCCACTCTAGACCACCATTTATTCAACCAGTCATTCAATTCATTTCCATGTATTTTTTCTTCATTGTAAAATGCGAATTTTAGTGCATTAACATCTGGTTTCTCTATAGATGATAATAATCTGAAGAATATTGTCATGTCTATCTCGCTACTTTGTAATATTTTACTTAGTTCAGTAGTNATTTCCTCATCTTCAGAATTGAATTNATCTAAACCTAGTTTTTTTCCCATCATCAAGTTGTTATGTTTTTCATACGCCTCATAATAGTAAACTAGAGCCTCATGTAGCTTTTCTGGTTCATCCATTAACGGACTTATTGATTCCAACAATCGAGCATAATTCCATGCTCCAATTTGTGCTTGATTACCAAACTTGTATCTCTTCCTCCCAGAATCAGTGGTATTTGGGGTCCAATCAAGATCGAAATCCTCTATCCATCCATAAGGCCCGTAATCGATGGTTAGACCATGAATCGACATATTGTCAGTATTCATCACTCCATGAACGAATCCTACGCGCATCCAATGTGCAATCATTAATGCTGTTTTATCTGCAATTTCTTTTAACCAATCAATTATATGGTCATCAGTATCGATAGAATGTTCGGGAAAATGGTATTTCACAGTATACTCAACTATTTTCTTTAGAGCATCATAATTCCCTGTCATAGTATGGATTTGAAAAGTACCAAACCGAATAAAGCTCTGTGCAATTCTGCAAACAATTGCTCCTGGTTCAGGAGCGGGGTTTCCATTATACAAGATGTCTCGAACCACATCTTCTCCTGTTGTGACCAAGGATAGTGCTCTTGTTGTATCAATTCCTAGGTGATACATTGCTTCACTGCAAAGGAATTCACGAATAGAAGAACGCAGCACAGCTTTTCCATCTGCAAATCTTGAATATGGAGTGACTCCAGATCCCTTGAGTTGTAATTCAAATGTTCTAGTTCCAACACATACTTCTCCCAACGAAATCGCTCTTCCGTCACCTAATTGACCAGCCCAATTACCAAATTGGTGACCGCCATATCTCTGTGCATATGGGTCCATTCCATTGGTTGTTTTATTCCCAGAAAGGAATTCTTCTCCTCCAGCATTAATTCCTAACTCTTTGGCCATTTCAATTGACCATAGACGTAGAGTAGGATTGGGAACAACTGTTGGTGCAACTCTAGACCAGCATGCTCCTGGTACTTGTCTAGGTATCCCACCAATTACCTCATCACCTGGGGTTTCATCAAGAAATCGACTAAGCCATTCCAATGACGTTATGGAACCATTATCCATGTTGTGAATTAAATTCAATTGTTTAAATAATCTAGTTTTGTTTTATCTGAGACATTATTGAGTTATAGAAAACGATACATTCGCTTTTGCATCAGAACACGACGTTTAGTACTATTGTTAATCGTTTTGATTCATGCCTGAGGGGCCGGAAATTCGTAGAGCGGCTGATCGGATATCTAAGAAAATTGTCGGTAAAGAAATTCATTCTCTAACCCTAATCTATCCCCCAATTGTTGAATTTCAAGAAATTCTTCAGCAATCACAAATTGAATCAATTACCACCCGAGGCAAAGCTATGTTGATTCGATTTGACTGCGATCTAAGCATGTATTCTCACAATCAATTATATGGTCGTTGGACTGTAAATCGCCGTTCCACAGAAATGAAATGGAACCGATCTCTTAGAGTCGAATTTCTTACCGATAATTTTGCAGTTAGACTTTGGTCTGCAACAGATATAGAAATTATTCCAACCTCAAAAGANGAGGATCATCCATTTATTTCTAAACTCGGACCTGATATTTTAGATGATTCTTGTACACCATCCTTGATATTTGATCGTTTGAAAAGTAAGAAATTCTGCAACAGAAACGCCTCATCTNTGATGTTAGATCAGTCATTTCTTGCAGGAATTGGAAATTATCTNAGAAGTGAAATACTCCACCAATCAGGTGTTCATCCCAATGCTAAACCTAGATTAATCTCAGATAAAAAACTTCAACACTGGGCCGAGACAACAAAAAATCTGACNAAATTATCATANGATACAGGAGGATTCACTGTGAGTGAAAAAGTAGCATTAGCTGGAAAANAAAGAGGTGAACCAAAACGTGCTTACCGTCACTCAGCATTTTGTCGTAATGGGTTGCTGTGCCACTATTGTGATGCCGAAATAGTTAGGATAAGAGTAGCAAATAGACGGTTAGATTNTTGTCCNAAATGTCAGTGTTTACCCAAATAAAGTTGANATGANTGNNANAGNCGACGAACAAAGACAAAGATGTAAATTATTCACTAGAATAAAGTGAATATATNGCAAAAACAATANATCAGAAATTCNTTTGNNTTNATTNGATGCTACGTCCTATCTTATGCTGCTTATTGGTTTCTTCCATGTGTCTCGCAGGATGCACTTCCACAGAAGAATTGAATGAAAACGCAGAACT
>NZTS01000035.1 GCA_002697105.1 Methanobacteriota archaeon
TGTGATTCGTTTCGCAGCAATTGAAGTAGCTTTTTCGTCTTACTAAAGTTTTTTAATTCAAAATTTTTTTTAGCCGTATGCAAAATATCGTATTTCTCTTTCCTATTGGGGCCTTTTGAAACCGATATGAAGGTTATGCTATTTTTGGTATCTATATCTAGATTTTCCTTCACTGTGTTCAATTGCCCTTTGCCACCATCAATTAAAATTACTTCTGGTAAAGCTAAATTATTTTTTTGTAAATTTTTGCATCTCCTTTTTATAGCTTCAGATAAAGCTAAATAGTCATCATTAGAATCTTTTTTAATATTCATAATTCGATAATTTTTTTTGTCCGGGCCAGATTTATTCATTACCACACAGGATGCAGATACTTCTTTGCCAGATGTATGACTTATATCAAATGCCTCAATTTTGTTGATTTCATTCAAGTTCAAGAATTTTTTTAAATCTTCCAAAGCATCAGGCATCCAGGAGTAATTGTTATTTCTCCTAAGGGCATCTTTAGCTTGAGAAATACATATTTCAATGAGATTTTCATTTTTAGAGGAAGGTTTTAAGATATTAACTCTTGGCAATCTTAAGTTATTAAGAAAACTTTTCGTATCTTGGGAAATATTTTCCTTAAATAACAAATTTATTTCTTTTCTTTTTTTATCATTAACCACATAACTTTCTAAGAACGCAGACAAAAGTTCTTCTTCAGAAGTATCGTCATTTGAAACTGGGTAAAAGTTTTGAGAACTATTTATCCATCCAGCTTCGACTTTTAAAACACTCAGACAGGTACTGAATTTATTTTTTCTAACAGCAAGGACGTCTAACTCATTAAAGCCCGTTAAGACATTTTGTTTTTTTTGAGTATCCCTTATAGATTGAATTTTATCTCTGCATAAGATGGCTCTCTCATAATCTTTTTTCTCTGAATAAAGATCCATTTTTTTACTTAGATTTTTGACAACTCTCTTTGAATCACCCGAGAGAAAATTGATTGCATTTTTAACATCTAAAGTATATTCATTTTTAGAAATATACCCTACGCAAGGAGCTGAGCATCTTTTCATTTGATACTCAATNCAAGGTCTTGATCTATTTCTGAAGTTNATNTCNTTGCAGTTTCTTAATTTAAAAAGNGATCTTGTCAGGTTAACATTGAGNCGCATTGCCCCAACATTAGCAAANGGACCAAANGAAGTNTTTTTANTATTTTTCTGNCGAGAAACATAAATAGCAGGAAAATCNTGTTGAGTTGTTAAATGTATTGCTGGATANGANTTGTCATCTCTAAACTGAATATTGAANGGAGGTCTAATTTTTGAAATTAANCCTTGTTCCAANATCAANGCATCAGACTCGGTNTTNGTGATTATTGTTTCTACATATTTAATATTTGATTTGAGTTTTGAAATTCTCTTGCCNTCTCCTTTTCTGACCTTTAAATAACTTTTTACTCTNTTTTTTAGATTTTTTGCTTTCCCAATATATAAGATTTCATTCTGAGAATTAAAAAACTTATAAACTCCAGAAGATTCAGAAATTTCAGAGTCTTGGTTAAAAACTAGTTTGTTATTTTTGAAATGTGCTNGCTTTGCCATCTGGTCGTCTTTTATCAGAAAATGCTTCGATATTATCTCCTTTCAAAAGGATAGAATGTATCTCTCCTAATTTTCTGCCTACTAATTTTTTATTATCTATTAGAGAAGCTAAAACATCTTTATCTAATTCTTCATGAAATAAGATATCTGGTAAATGTTGAAAATGTATTCTGCTTTTACTAGAAGATTCTTTTAGGGACATATTAAAGTCGAGTACATTTAATACTTCTTGAAGTACACTTGTTATGATTGTTGATCCGCCTGGGGAGCCGCTAACCAAAAAAGGTCTTCCCTGCTTGAAAATAATTACCGGTGTCATTGACGAAAGGGGTGTTTTTTTTGGTTCAATTTTATTAGCTTCAGATCCTACCAAGCCATAAGCATTTGGAAAGCCAGGTTTTGAAGAAAAATCATCCATTTCATTATTCATTAAGATTCCTGTTCCTGTTGGGACTATTCCTGAGCCATAAGCAGTATTCAGAGTATAAGTGTTACTAACAACATTTCCCCACTTATCAATTATCGAAAAATGAGTGGTTTCCTCACTTTCGGAAATAGCAACTTCAATTTTTGGAGGCTTTTCCCCTTTTTGAATCTTTTTAAATATCTTCTTTGCATATTCTTTTGAAGTTAATAACTCCTCAGGGACATCATAAAAATCTGGATCGCCAAGGAATTTGGCTCTATCGTGATACGCAAAATCCATAGCTGAAACTAAAAGTTTTAAGTATTTTTCAGAATTGTGACCAAGGGTATTAATTTTTGTGTTTTCAAGAATATTTAACATTTGAATCAATGCAACTCCTCCAGAACTTGGTGGAGGCATAGAACATATTTTTAGAGTTCGGTAATTTTTACAAATAGGATCAAGTACTCTCAATTTATATTGTCTCAGATCCTCTAAACTTAAAATTCCATCATTTTCTTTAAAAAATTCTGATATCTTTTTTGCTGTTTCTCCAGAGTAAAATTCTTGCTCACCATTTTTAGAAATTCTTTCTAAAGTATTCGCAAGATTTTTCTGAATTAAAACATCTCCTTCCTTAAATCCGTTTGGTTTAGTGAAGATTTGTTTTGCTTCAACACTATTTAAAAATTTACCTCTATATTTATTTAAATTTTTGGCTTGAAATTCAGAAAGGTTAAAACCATTTCTTGCGATTTCTATGGAAGGAGAAATTAATTTCTCTATATTCATGGAACCAAATTTTTTTGATGCATAAAACATCCCTGATATGGTTCCTGGAACACCTGATGCTAAAGTTGAGTTTAAACTGAGACCTTTNATTACTTTTTCATTCTGATCAAGAAACATCTTCTCAAAAGATTTGATAGGAGCTCTCTCTCTATAGTCTAATGCTATGGTCTCATCTATCTCTGATAGGTGAATTAGCATAAAGCCTCCTCCCCCTATATTTCCTGCAGATGGATTTACAACAGCTAGTGCAAAAGAAACAGCTACTGCAGCATCTACGGCATTTCCACCTTTCAAAAGAATATCCATACCAATATCAGTTGCTAAATGATGTCTAGAAGCAATNCCAAAAGGCTGATCGGAAGATTTTGCGCACGAGGAGAGAAATAATAGCGCTAGATAGACTATTATTATTTTTTTTAGAAAGATTTTTTTATTTGGGTTTATCTTCAGTATGCCTCTCTCCATTGAAAATAGCAGCAAACTCTAAGATTTCATTTGATTCGTTAAATACTCTNTGGAAAGCACCATCTGGAACTGGAATTACATCGCCTTGTTTCACCTCAAACTTGGCGTCATCAATTTGCATTATACCTATGCCTTTATAGAAAACGTAAACTTCCTCTTGTCCTGAATGTTTGTGACCAGAAGTACTCTTATTTGGATTTAATTTAGTAATGCTTGGNACAAGCTTATTTAAAGAATCATTATCTAAAACAATGTATCTATCGTCCTGTTTAACAACATGCCAATTATTATCCATTACTAGATTATATATGATTCAAGTTTGTTTATCATTTTGCCAATATTCTCNGCTTGAGAGATTTCTCTACCTAAAACGATATAGTCGGTATTTTCTTTAACCGCTGTTTCTAGAGATGCAACCCTAGTTTGGTCGCCTTTTTCCTGTTGCACTCTTATTCCTGGAGTAACCGTTAAAAAATCTAAACCAAAATCCTTTTTTAGTTTTCTTACTTCATGGGCAGAACAAACAACTCCATCTAGAGAGGCTTGCTTGGCTGCTTGAGATAGTAACGAAACCANTGATTTCGTATCTTTGGTTATNCCTATTTCTTTCAAGTGATTATCGTTTAAGCTTGTTAGAACTGTAACGCCAATTAGTAGGTTTTTTTTATCAGATTCTTGCTGAGCTTCTTTTGCCGCCTGAATCATCTCTGTACCTCCCAAAAGGTGAATATTCGTCATCCANACANCNAGTGAAAATATATTTTTTANTGCTTTGTAAACTGTATTTGGAATATCGTGTAGTTTTAAATCTAAAAAAACTTCGAAACCTTGCTGATGAAACCTATCTAAAATTCTAGGCCCCTCAGCGGAGTAAAGTTGTTTGCCTACTTTTAACCTAAATTTTTTGGGATCAAGATTACTGCAAACTGGAATTGTTTGATCATATGAGTCGAAATCTAGAGCAACTAATACTTGTTTAGGCTTTAGATGAATCATCACCCTCTTTATTTTTTTTATTTTTTCTAATCAAAATAGGAAGTTGAAAGAAGAAAGAAACAATTGCGCCAATGAGAATAGCAACCATAATTGCAAAGCCTTTTGTAAAACCACTTATTTTTGCAAAAAATAAATCAAGCTCAATTAAATCAGAATTTAAGTTTGTGAAAATTACAAATACGCTTATTAAAATAATCAGAAATATGAAATAGAAATATTTCATAATGTTATTTTAGCACAATCCTAATTTATCCTTTGTTTTAATAATTTTGAAGCTCTAAAGTATGGAATCGATCGTTTAGGAAGCTCAATTGATTCTCCAGATTTTGGATTTCTTGCTCTGATTGATTTTCTATCTCTAATACAAAAAGTGCCAAAACCTCTAATTTCTATTCTGTGTCTTTTCTTCAAAGAATCAATAATTGCCTTTTGTATTAAATCTGCAGAAATGGATATATCTATTTCGCTGTAATTATTTAAGTTATTAGATAGTAAATCAATGAAATCAGATTTTTTCATTTATTCTTTTGATGAGTCTTCAATCTCATCTTGAATAAGATCACCTATAGAAGTTTTTGTTTCTGATTCAATTTGTTTATTTTTGGATATATTCTCTTTTAAGATTTCTTTTTCTTCTGCCTTTTCAAGAGCAAAAACAGATAGATTTATTTGTCTATTTTTTCTATCAATAGACGTTACCAAAGAAGTAACAGATTCCCCATCTGAAGGAGTATTTTCTTTGAATTCTTTTAATTTTATCTTTCCAGTAACTTCATCTGATAGGCTTATAAAAATGTTATCTTCGCCAATAGAGCTTACAGTCCCAGTTAATTTGGTACCCTTTGGATTATTCTGTGCAAATGAATCAAAAACGTCTTCTGAAAGTTGTTTAATGCCCAGAGAAATTCTTTCTTTATGAGGATCAATTCCTAAAATAACTGATTCTACTTCCTGCCCTTTAGAATAGCCTTTGACTGCTTCTTCCTCGGACAAACTCCAAGAAAGATCTGAAAGATGAACTAGACCATCAATGTTGCCATCCAAACCAATAAACATTCCAAAATCAGTAATTGATCTCACTTCGCCTTTAACAACATCACCCAAACTATTTTTTTCCGAGAAAGTAAGCCATGGATTTTCCTTACATTGTTTTAAACCTAAGGAGACTCTTCTCTTTTCAATATCTATTTCTAAAACCATTAAGTCGACTTCATCACCGATAGAGACAACTTTAGAAGGATGTATTGTTTTATTCGTCCAATCTATTTCAGAAATGTGAACTAAACCTTCCGTATTAGAATCCAATTCAGCAAAAAAGCCATATTCCGCAATACTCGTTACCTTGCCTTTATGAATGGAATTTACCGGATAAGAGTCTCTGATATTCTCCCAAGGGTCGGATGTGAGTTGTTTTAAACCAAGAGAGATTCTAGATTTTTCTTTATCATAATTGGTTACTTTAAAGTCTAACTTGTCNCCTACATTTAGAATTTCTGAAGGATGGTTTATCCTCTTCCACGTGATGTCTGTAATATGAAGCAATCCATCAACTCCTCCTAAATCAATAAAAGCTCCATAATCTGTTAAGTTTTTAACGGTACCAGAGATCAGAGATCCTTCTTGTATTGTGGCAAATATTTTTTCTCTTTCTTCTGAATTTAGATCTTCCTGAACAGCTTTTCTAGATAACACTACATTACTCTTTTCTTTATCGAGCTTTATAACTTTGAAATCTTGAAAAGATTTTTCAAGATGATCGAAACTTTCCAGTGGCCTTGCATCTACAAGAGAGCCCGGCAGAAATGCTCTTACTCCAGCAACATCAACAGTCATACCCCCTCTTACTTTTCCAGAAATGTAACCTTTGATAATAGATCCTGTCTCCAAAGCCTCTTCGAGATTTTTCCAACTTTCATCATGCATTGCCCTAATTCTAGAAACCCTCGTAGAACCATGACCATCTTCTACGGCCTCTAAAGAAACTTTTACTTCATCGCCTAATGCTAACTCTCCATCGACTTCATCTGCTAAAAATTCTGTTCTAGGAATTAATGATTCAGATTTTAATCCTACATGTACGGTTACCCAATCTGGAGTTAAGTCCACGATTACCCCTGAAATTAAAGCGCCTTGTTCAAAGTTCAAAGTTGTAAGACTTTCGTCTAAAAGTTTTTCGAATGCTGTTTCTGTCATAATTTTTTATAATTCTCCATTACCTTTTCTTCTACTTCTTGGATACTCAAATTACTTGTATCAATAATCAGCGAACCCTCAGCGGGTTTTAAAGGAGATATTTTTCTATTCATATCTTCTTCATCCCTTTGCTTAATTAGTTCTAAAAGGTCGTGCATGATAACGCTCATGCCCTTTTCTTTCAACTGATTCGCCCTTCTTTCTGCTCTAACTTCAGGAGATGCCTGAAGAAATACTTTTAAGGATGCTTCAGGGAAAATAACGGTACCCATGTCTCTTCCATCTGCAATGAGTCCCTTTTCGGGATCGTAAGCATTTCTTTGAATTGTAATTATCGCATTTCTAATTTCTTCTTCTTTAGCAAGTTCAGATGCTCTTAATGCTATATCTTCATTTCTAAGTTCTTTTCCTACAATCCTTTCATTCAACTCTATTTCGCAAATTGAATCTTTTAAGTTCGTAAGAAGTTTAATTTTTGATTTATTTAAAAATAGGACTATTTCTGATAAAGACTCTAATTTTTCTTCTAAACTTAAATAACCAACAAGTCTATATAAAAGCCCGCTATCAAGGACATTCCACCCCAGTCTTTCTGCTAACGTAAATGCAAGAGTTCCTTTTCCAACTCCGCTAGGACCATCTATGGTTATGATATTTTTAACTAACTTCAAAATTACATCCAAGCCTGTTACCCAAATCAATAAATTCAGGAAAAGAAGTATTGATGCTCTCGGGAGAAGCAATTTCAATAGAAGAACTGCTATTTAGGCCAGCTATTGCAAAAGACATGGCAATTCTATGATCATAGTAAGTCTCAGCTAGAAAATTTGGAGATTTGTAATCTTTGCCCATACCTTTGATACAAAAAACATTACCATCCAAAAAGTTTTTTATTTTCATTTTATCTAAGCCTTCTTGCATAGCTTTTAGCCTATTGCTTTCCTTATGCTTTAATTCTTCTATCTCATTGAATCTTGAGATGCCCTTCGCAAAAGAACTTGCTATAAATAATATAGGAAGCTCATCAATTAAATTTGGTACGTCATCCGACATTACTTCACAAGAGTATAGAACAGAACTTTTTACATTTATGTCTGCAACAGGTTCTTTCCCAAATGAAGAGAAGTTAGATACTTGGATATTTCCACCCATTTCTACTAATTTATCTAAAAGAGCAATTCTAGAAGGATTCATACCAACTTCTTTAAGAGTAATATCAGAATTTTTTGAGATTAAAGCTGCAACAATGAAGAAAGCAGCAGAAGAAAAGTCTCCAGGTATTTCTAAATTTTGGGAAGTAAATTTATTAGTTTTTTTTAAGATTGTTTCTTTTTCAGAAAAAGTAATGGTTGCTCCAAAATATTCAAACATTCTTTCAGTATGATCTCTCGATATAGATTTTTCTATAATTTTTGTATCACCTTTCGCACCTAGACTGGCAAATAGAATTGCAGATTTTACTTGGGCACTTGCTACCGGCATTTTGTAATTTATTCCATTTATATTCTTAGCAGGAGTAATGCGCAAAGGAAGAGTACCTTCCTTTGAGCCAGATATGTTAACTCCCATCTTTGATAAGGGCTCAATTATTCTTTTCATTGGTCTTTTGGAGAGAGATTCATCTCCTATAAGACTCGAAGAAAAATTCTGAATTGATAGTAGTCCAGACATCAGTCTTATTCCTGTTCCAGAATTTCCAAAATAAAGTTGGTTTTCAGATTCTTTCAATCCTTTGAATCCCTTGCCTTCTACATGATAGGACGCGTTTTCCTTAGTGATATTTATACCAAGCTGTTTAAGAGAGTTAAGAGTATTAATTACATCTTCACTCTCTTGAAGATTTGAAATTTTAGAAGTACCGTCTGAAATTGAAGCACATATTAATGCTCTATGAGATATAGACTTATCGCCTGGAATTTTTATCTCTCCATGAAGTCCTTCGCAAGATTTAGAAATAAGTTTCATCAGTTAAAAGATTCTTTAGTCTTTTTAATTTTNTTTAAATGCTCTTCTAACTTACTTCCATCGTCTCGAAGAATAAATGTTTTAATTTTGTTAATTTCTTTTTCAATGTCACTTATGTCTTTCAATAAGTTATTTTTATTTAGAGTAAAAATATTCTCCCACATGATTGGATCGCTTTCTGCGATTCTCGTGAAATCTTTTAAGCCTCCTCCAATAAATTTTTTATATTCAGATGTTTTTCTTTTTGAGAACAAAGAAATCAAGCTAAAAGCCACGACGTGAGGGAGATGGCTTGTTAAGGAAAATATCTTGTCATGTAATTTTGGATCTAGATTGTGAGTTTTTGATCCCAACTCAAACCAAAGCTCTTTGCATTTTTGCAAAGTAGAAGTAGCCAGTCCTTTATGCTTGGAAATTATTGAAATTCTATTTCTAAACAAGTCTTCATTTGAATTCATAAATCCGCTTTTTTCAGACCCAGCAATGGGATGAGATAATATGAATTTTGATTCAAGTTTGTTCTTTTTTATTTTATTTAGCAAAGACCCTTTTACGCTAGTACAGTCGGTAACAAAGTCAGCTTTATGAAAAAGATCTAAATATTTATCAAAATTACGTAGCAGAATCTTAGGTGGTAAAGCGACAATAACAAAAAGTTTTTTTGTACTATCAATTTTTTCTAAACCCCCATTTAAAATTTTTGATTTTTTTGCATAATTTAAATGGGATTTATTCTTTTCAATAGCTAAAATCTCAAAACCATTTTTTGATAGTCTTTTTGCTACAGAACCCCCAATTAAACCAAGACCAATAATTAAAAACTGGATGTTTTTTTTATTTTTTAGAAAGGTCTTTTTCATAGTCCTCTAAAACTTGAAGAAAAAAATCCATCTCCTCTTCGGTGCCAATGGAAACTCTCAAATGCTGGGGCATTTCATATACTTTTAACGATCTAAGGATAACCCCCTTTTCTAAAAAATATTGAAATGCAACATCAGAATCTTGCTTGGCATCAAAAGAAATGAAATTTCCCCAAGATTCGATAAAGTCATAATCAAGGTTAGTGAAGGCTTTTTTTACTCTGTCCATTCCGGAAGAATTAATTTTTACAGATTTGCTAATGTGTTCTTGATCAGAAAGAGCAACTTTCCCCAAATCTAATGCAAGTGAGTTTGCATTAAAAGGCTGTCTGACTCTATTAAGATAGTCAGACAACTCAGGATTTGAGACGCAAAAGCCCAATCTTAACGCTGCCAATCCATGAGCTTTGGAGAAGCTTCGTGAGATGACTAAATTAGGGTGATCATCAATTAGTGAAAAGGGAATATCAAACTCTGAGCCTTCTATATATTCATAATAAGCTTGATCAAGAAAGACTAAAATATCATCAGGTAAATTATTCAAAAAATCTTTAATCTCTAGAAGAGTTTTTGCTGTTCCAGTTGGATTATTTGGCGAGGCTATATAAATAACTTTTGTCTTATCATCTATTAAATCCGACATTAATTCCAAGTCATGGCCCCAATTTTTTGCTTTCGATTTAACTGGAAGAGCTCCAGTTGCTTTTATGGCCAGTGGGTAAATTGCAAAACCATGTTGTGAATAAATTGCTTTTTTTCCTTCCCCCAAAAAACATCGAGAGACAAACTCAATTAAATCATTAGAGCCATTACCTATTGTTATTTGGTTTGGATCTACAGCATATTTTTTTGATATTGCTTCTTTTAATTCATAGGCATTTCCGTCAGGGTATCTGTTTAATTCGGATGAAAAGCTATTCATTTTTCCCTGAAGCAAATCCAAAGCCTTCGGACTTGGTCCCATAGGATTTTCATTGCTAGCCAATTTGATCATTTTTTCTAGGCCTAATTTCTTTTGAGTATGTTCCAGTGGCAATCCTGGTTCGTAGGGTTTTAGTCCAAGAACACCTTGATTTAGATTTTCTAAAAATGAATTTTTCATGAATTAGTATGCTGCTGGATAGGAACCTAAGACTTTTAGGTCATAACTAACTTTTTGAAGTTCTTTGAACAATTTTAAAACATTCTTATCTGAGGAATGTCCTGAGAATTCTAAAAAGAAAGAATATTGCCACTTATTTTTCTTAACTGGCCTTGATAGGATATTTGTGAGATTGATTTTATTCTTATTTACTATCTGTAAAACTTTTAACAAGGCTCCTTGTTCATTTTTTAAATTTAAACTTATTGATGTTTTATCATCAGAGGTTTTTCCTGGAAATTCGTTTCCAATCACTAAGAACCTAGTTGTGTTGGATATTTG
>NZTS01000036.1 GCA_002697105.1 Methanobacteriota archaeon
AAGGCTAGTTTGACTTTCAATCTTAATTGACTGTTCTTTTCCTGTTCCTAGATCTTTTGCACTTACATTTACAATTCCATTTGCATCAATATCAAAGGTAACTTCAATTTGAGGAATACCTCTTCTTGCAGCTGGAATACCTGTAAGATGGAACATTCCAAGCGTAATATTGTCTTTAGCAAACTCTCTTTCACCTTGAAGGACGTGAATTTCCACTGCTGGTTGATTATCTGCTGCTGTGCTAAAAACTTCTGAACGTTTGCTAGGGATAGTTGTATTACGTTCTATCATTGTGGTTGTTACACCACCCAAGGTTTCGATTCCAAGAGTAAGAGGAGTTACATCAAGAAGTAGAACGTCGGTTACCCCTTCGTCTCCAACGATAATTCCAGCTTGGAGGGCAGCACCTACTGCCACTGCTTCATCAGGATTGATTCCTTTGAATGGGGCTTTACCTACTTCGCTTTCAATAGCGGTTTGGACTGCAGGAATTCTTGTGGATCCGCCAACTAAAATTACCTTGTCAACCTCTCCTTTATTCAATCCAGCATCTTTCATTGCTTGTCTTGTTGGCTTCATTGTTCGTTTAATCAGGTCGGAAACCAAATCTTCGAATTTGGCGCGAGTAATCGAAATATCGAGATGTTCTGGTTGTCCATCTCTCATTGTGATAAATGGTAGATTGACATTCGCAGATTGAGTTTGAGATAACTCTATCTTTGCTTTTTCAGATGCTTCTCGAACTCGACTCATTGCTTGCAAGTCCTTTTCCAAATCTATCCCCGTATTCTTCTTAAATTCAGAAACAAGATAGTCAACGATTTTATGATCAAAATCATCTCCACCTAGACGATTATCTCCAGATGTTGCCTTAACTTCGATTTGTGGTTGGCCATCAACCTGGTAAATTTCTAGGACTGAAACATCAAATGTCCCTCCACCCAGATCGTAGACTAGTATAGTTTGATCATCATCTTTGTCTACACCATAAGCAAGAGCCGCCGCTGTAGGTTCATTGATGATTCTTAAAACATCCAGTCCTGCAATNCTACCTGCATCCTTGGTCGCTTTTCGTTGTGCNTCACTGAAATAAGCAGGGCAAGTAATTACTGCTTGTTTGACTTCTCTTCCAAGATAATCTTCAGCATCTGCTTTCAATTTCTGTAGAATAAATGCAGAGATTTCCTGAGGCGTATAGGTTTCATCATCAATTTTTTGCGACCAATCAGTGCCCATTTCTCTTTTTACTGATAATATGGTTNTTTCAGAATTTGTTACTGCTTGTCTTTTTGCAGTAACACCCACNAATCTTTCATTTTCTTTAGTAAAGGCAACTACGCTAGGAGTAGTTCTTGCTCCTTCAGAATTTGCAATCACTACTGGCTGCCCACCTTCTAAGGTAGCTACGCAACTGTTTGTCGTTCCTAGGTCTATTCCAATTACAGGTCCACTCATTATTTATTCCTCCATCATTCAATTTTTATATTTCCATTGTTTCCATCAATACTTAATTCGATATCTAAAATTCCATTGTTCAAATCCCATGAAATCACTTCTTTCGCCACTCTTTCAAGTTCTATCTTGCGAAATGGTCGTAATTGATTTCCTTTGATAATTTGTANGATAGTACCTCCATCAGTCAGAGTCAAGTCNAAATTATCATTTTCTACATTATCATGAGTTAAATCGATTGTAATNTGCATTGTTGTNTNCCAAATATGNACATCTGGCTCTAACTCTTCTCCAGATTCTGAATCATTANTTTCATTTTTTGAAGGAGTTTCAATGNTAACTGTTTTTGGTTGAACATCAACTTTGAATCCCATTGTTCCTAGAAGATCACNTATTTCTCCACCGTTACTCATCATAGAACCAATAGCCTTTGCTAACGCATCCATGTTAGCTTGAGCATCTATTGCTATATCTCCTGACTCTAATTTCTCCATATCAATTCCCATTCCTTCGAATTGACCTCGTATTTGATTGATTAGACCCATTAATTGGTCTCTTGTCATCTCCATTCCAAGTTGATTGAACATAGAAAGTAGTTGATCAATCAAACCCTCTTCCCAATCTTCGCTCACAAAATCACCACTATACAACCTCGGGTTGTAATGTGCGATAGTACCTACCATATATCAATATTCGTAAAAATGTGTAATTTCTCAAATCAAGTTAGCACATTGGGTTCAAGTGGAACATCCGAGTCGCTTGTCTGTCCATGGCTAGTAGGGAGCATGAGAGAATCCTTCAGGATACTGAGCGAGAGCAAGGAAACACTGCATTTCGTAATAATGTCAAAGCAGCCCTCGCACTGGCTAATGCGGTTAGGTCTACATTAGGCCCTCATGGCTTAGATAAAATGTTGATTTCTGATGTGGGTGATGTTCAAGTAACCAATGATGGAGTTACGGTTTTGGAAGCTGCAAAGGTTGAACACCCTACTGCAAGGATGCTGATAGACACATCTACTACCCAAGATACGGAGGCTCATGACGGAACTACAAGTGCTATNGTATTGACTGCAGAATTGTTGTTGAATGCGTTAGATTGGATCGATAGAGGGATTCATCCATCTGTACTAACAAAAGGATATAGAATGTCTTTAGATTATGCTCTATCAGAAATTGAATCTATTTCTAGGACATCCNATGAGGATGACCTTATTCGAGTGGTAGAAACAAGTTTGGCAGGAAAAATAAGCGAAGATACACGAACTAGTCTTTCTCAATTAGCAGTNGAAGCTGCGAAAATAGCGTACAAGCGTTCAAATCGTGAATCNATTGATCCTAATGATATCAAGAGAATTACTATTCGAGGTGGACGAGTTTCTGATTCAGAAAGAATTGATGGNATTATAATGCGAAAAACTCGTCTTGACTCCCANACGTCTGATAAATTGGCAGCAGGAAAGGTATTAATTTTNGATGGGGGTTTAGATCCTAAAGAACTGTCTCTNGATGCATCTATTCGAATAACAGAACCTGGAATGTTGGCACGATTTATTGAACGTCAAAAGAAGGAATTACAAGATAGAGTACAAACAATAGCGGATGTAGGAACTAATTTGTTAATTGTACGAGATGGAGTCAATGATGATGCAATTCCTATGCTTCGCAAGGCAGGAATAGTAACTTATCGAAGAGTTGAAAGAGATGATTTAGAANTAATTGCNAGAGCGTGCGGAGCTAGTATTATTCGAGATACNAGAGCAATAGATTCAGATTGTTTAGGGGATTTTGAATCAATCAAAGAAGAGAGTTGGGAGTCANTNGATCATGTTCGAATTCATGGTTCTGTAGGTTCAGGTCAAACTGTGATAATTAGAGGTTCTACTCAATCTATTCTGGAAGAAACAATGAGAGCATTTGATGATGCAATCGGGGTTGCTTGTGGACTTGTACAAGATTCATCAATTCTTCCGGGAGGAGGTGCAATTCAAATCGCTCTTGCTCGAAGGTTGAGATCATTCTCCACTACTGTCCCAGGTCGTGAACAATTAGCGATTGAGGCATATGCAGCGGCTATGGAATGTATCCCTCGCGCANTGTCTGAAAATGCTGGATTAGATGGNTTAGATAGAATTCTAGAGATTACTGCTGCTCAAGCATCAAATGATAATGATTGGTTGGGCCTTGATGTTACAGATAGAAGCATCTATGACATGTATGAACGAGGAATTTTAGAGCCAGTTCGAACAACACGTCAAGCTCTTGTTGGAGCTACAGAATCAGCGATTTCTGTACTTCGGATTGGTGATATATTGTGGGCAAAACAAGACCCTCAAACTCCTGATTGGCAATCAGAATTAAATCAAGATGATGATTAATTTGCTAAATTAGTAATCATTTCATCTACTATCATATCTAGATCGAACCTCGGACTCCATCCCCATTCTTTCCTTGCAATGTCATCTTCAATTTCATCAGGCCAAGAATCTGCATATGTTTGTCTAATATCTGGATTATATGTACAAATAAAATCAGGTAAGTGTCGTTGAATACTACTTACCAATTCTCCAACTGTAAACGAACATCCAGAGATATTGTATCCTCCTCTTGATTCACTTAACTTCTCTAAGGGGTAATCCATCAACTCTACTGTGGCACGAATAGCATCATCCATATACATCATTGGTAATTTNGTATCTTCACGAACAAAACATTGGTAATGTCCATTNTNTAGAGCATGATGAAAAATTTCTACTGCATAATCTGTTGTTCCCCCGCCAGCGGGCGCTTTGTATGAAATTAGACCAGGATATCGAATCCCTCTCATATCAATACCAGAAGTTATTGCTAATTGTTCTCCAACTACCTTTGTTCTTCCGTAAACTGTTGAGGGATTTAGTGGTGTTATNTGGGGGGCAATATTTGGACAATCTGGACCAAAAACAGCAATAGANGANGGAGAAAACAATCTNGCATTGGTTTCTTTNGCAGCAGTAATCACATTTTCNANTCCAATTACATTGATATCCCAACATAATTNCGGATTTTTNTCTCCAGTAGCAGATAGTAATGCTGCTAAATGATAGATTTCAGTAATTTCTTGTTCGNTTACCAATTTATGAACTTCTCTTTTATTCATNACATCAAGAATTTGACACCCTTCTGCTTTTCGAATATCCGTTGCTATCACAGACNCATGCCCATGTTTTTGTCGTAATACTTCTACCAATTCGGTTCCAATTTGACCNAATGCCCCGGTGACTAGGACTCGTCCACTTGGTCGGTCCATGGCCATAGACATCCGACTAGATACTTGATGATTCATACTAATCTTAGAGGTTTTTTCGTCCAATATTCTGACAACGTTCATAGGCCAACGCGGATGGCTGAAAACCCCGTTGATTGTATGAAGTACATCGTAGTCTCGGGGGGCGTTCTTAGTGGAATCGGTAAAGGAGTCACTGCGAGTAGCGTTGGAGTTTTGATGAAATCACTTGGATATCGTGTGACTGCTATAAAGATAGATCCTTACTTGAATTCTGATGCTGGAACAATGAGTCCCTTTGAACATGGTGAAGTTTTTGTTTTGGATGATGGTGGCGAAGTAGATCTTGATTTGGGAAATTATGAACGATTTCTNGATATTACATTAAATCGAGATAATAATTTGACTACTGGCAAAGTATATTCTTCGGTTATTGAAAGAGAAAGAAAGGGAGATTATNTGGGTAAAACTGTTCAAGTAGTTCCACATATTACCGATGAAATTCAAGATAGAATCGANCGNATAGCACACACTCCTTCAGATGGAAGTGANGATACCCCAGATATTTGNGTAATTGANTTAGGTGGTACAGTAGGAGATATTGAATCAGCTCCATTCGTTGAAGCACTTCGTCAATTTCAATTTCGTGTAGGTCGAGAAAATATNTGTTTCTTGCACGTCAGTCTTGTTCCAGTAATTGGAGTAGTNGGTGAACAAAAGACAAAGCCTACACAACATTCAGTTAANGAGCTCATGGCATCTGGAATTCAGCCAGATTTCTTAGTATGTAGATCGTCAGAACCAATTTTACCGGANGTAAAAAGAAAACTCTCTCTATTTTGTCATGTTTCTGAATCTTCAGTATTCAGTGCTCATGACGTCTCTAACATTTACCGTGTACCTATGATGTTGGAAGACCAAGGTGCAACAAAAGGGATTTGTCAACGTCTAAATCTTGAGATTTCATCAGAACGTCCTCTGCTCGAAGAATGGGCAGATCTTGCTCAGAGGATGGATGAACTAAGTGGAGATGTGCATATCGCAATGGTTGGAAAATACACAGGACTTTCTGATTCCTATCTTAGTGTAATCAAAGCATTGAATCATTCCTCTCTTGCTGAAGGAGTAAATTTGCATATCGATTGGGTAGAGGCATCAGACTTAGAACCATCAAATCAAGGACAGGATAGCTACTCAAAATCATGGGATTTAGTTAAGGGTGCTAATGGTATACTTGTCCCAGGAGGATTTGGAGATCGTGGAATTGAAGGAAAAATCCTCGCTGCACAATTTGCAAGAGAGAATAATATCCCATATCTTGGTGTATGTTTAGGATTACAAATTGCCACAATTGAGTTTGCAAGAAATGTTCTTGGATTAGCTGGGGCCAATAGTACTGAATTTGATGAAGATACACCACATCCTACTGTAATTTTCATGCCAGAAGGGAGCAGAACTCACATGGGAGGTACTATGCGCTTAGGTAGTCGTCAAACGAATTTACAAACTACAGATTGTGCTGCATATCGATTATACAACGGAGTAATGGAGATTCACGAACGACATCGACATCGATATGAGGTAAATCCAGATATGGTAGAGGATTTAGAAGCCGCAGGTTTACGATTTGTAGGTAGAGATACCGAGGGAGAGAGAATGGAAATCATAGAAATGTCTAATCATCCTTATTTCTTTGCAACTCAATATCATCCTGAATTTAAGAGCAGACCAAATCGACCAAGCCCACCTTTCCACGGATTAATCAGAGCCGCCCTTGGTAGGGAAGTATGATCATTCATATTGTGAACATGCTCTGCAGAAATGCCTTTGATATGCGGGTATGAAAACAATTCCAGGAGATCCACATTTTGTGCATATACGGTCCGTAGGTATCATTTCTCCTTGTTGAGATGTTGATACAGCAGATTCAGCTGCAGCCATAGAGGCTCCAGTAACTGTCTCTGAACTGCCTCGTGTGAACACGAAAGCACCAATACCGCCCAAAACAAGAATTACAGCAACAATCCCTGCAATAGCCACAACAGGAAATCCTCCGCTAGTTTCTTCTGTGGATTGTGAGTTACCTTGGTTTGAATCTTCTTCATTTGTATCTAATAGATCGCAGATACCATCTCCATCTTCATCAGGAGGTAAAGATTCAGAATCTAGAGGGTCACTTCCGCAGTCAATTTCTTCTTGATCTGCTTTCCCATCATCATCATCATCAGGATCTATATTATTCCCAAATCCATCAAGATCAGTATCAGCCCATTCAGAATTATCTTCTGGGAACACGTCATCAACATTTGAGGTTCCATCCCCATCTTTATCGTCATCTAAATCATCTACGATTCCGTCCCCATCCATATCTGGACAACCTAATTTATCTCCTGTAGATGTCCCGAATTCGAATGGGCAATCATCTGCGTTGTTTCCGGATTCATTATCTCCAAATCCATCATTATCAGAATCATACATCTGAGTTGGATCTTCTGGGAACCGATCGAAATCATCGAATGCACCATCTCCATCAGTATCTTTCTCAGCAGGTGCACATCCATCTGAATCAACTTTATCAGTATCATAATACGGAGTATTAGGACATAAGTCACTGAGATCATTTACTCCATCTTCATCAGAATCTCGCTTTGATTCATCACATCCTTTATTGTCTACAACGGTGTTAGTTGGAGTACCTGGACATTGGTCAATTGCATCTACAACCCCGTCATTATCGGAGTCTCTTTGACTTGCCCCACAACCGTTAGAATCTACATCCGATGCTTCATTTGAATTTGTGTAGGGGCATTGATCACTGATATCTAAGACACCATCATTATCGCCATCTCTTTGAGATTCTGAACATCCGTAAATATCGGCAGTTTCTCCGAATGGGGTATCTGGACAATTATCATACTCGTCTGCTACAAGGTCATGATCTTGTTCAGTAGGTTCTCTTGTGAGATGTACTACAGTTCCATTCGCTTCTGTATCAAACGAAAATACCGTTTCCCAACCAGTATTATCTGTAACAATTTCAACATAACGTCCAGCATTTCTCTCATGACTGATTGATGTTTGTTGCCATCCAGTGGGTGTTTGAGCAGCAACAATAACACCTGCATCATCCGGATTGTACCAAGCGATGTGAGGTCGATTTGCATCATCAACAGTTACAGAAGGATATACTCCAGTTGTAATGTCCGAGAGACCTAGATCGGTGATAGATCCTAGTCCGTTCTGGTCGTAATTAATTAGCAAAACAGTACATTCGTGAATAGAATTACAGTCAGAGTCTCCACTGCCATCTGTACCTCTTTGAACAACATACCACAATGTTCCATCAGAACCCGTTGCAATATCTGGTCGATAGAATCCAGTATATTGACTGATAATTGTAGTTGAATCCCAACTACTTCCGTTCATTGTTGCGACATCAACAGAACGAGAATCTACATCTCGATAGAAGATAATTGGATTATCTCCAACAAATCCAATTCGNGGAAATGTAGNATTTACAGCAACTGTCTCTGGATTACTCCATTGAGAACCATCATGCATGGCAAAGCGAACACTTGAAGTCTCTTGATCAACCCAGACCATTCCAATTGTTCCATTTTCAGAAGCTGAAATATCTGTGTACCATCCGGTATTATTTCCAGTTTCTAACGTGGTAGTTGTCCAAGTTGAGCTTCCACTAGATTTGATTGCTACTTTAGCGGCAGAAGAGGTAACTGTATTGAAGTTACTTCGTTCAAGAATTTGCATATATGAGACAGCCAATGAATCATCCTCAAGAGTCACAATATCTGCNTATCTACCACTTTCTGCTTGGTCATCAATGGTTGTTCTTTGNCTTGAAGTACCATCAAAAGAAAAGTGAATGAGGTTACAATCATTAGAATCATTANTATTAGTTCCAGGTTCTAAATCACACCTAGTAGTACCNTTTTCATACCCTTCAAACATCACCATTTGATGAATACCATCTGAAGTAGTAGCCGATTCTAGNTAAGCGAAATCATCAGTTTGAGTAGNTAATTCACCCTGAGTCCATTCNCATCCATGGTCATCAATACGTTTGGTAGGGGATGAACCTAGACATTTGTCTACACTATCTACAACACCATCTGAATCTTCATCTTGNCCGGGAACAGCAACAATCAGATCTTGTTCTGTGCTATCATAGAATGCAAATATTTCTTCATCATTAGAATCTAATACCATGTCAATATAACTGCCTACACTTCCTGATTCAGCAATGGTAATCATTTCGTATCCATTTCCATTTTCCCGCATNAGGATAGCATCATTATCCCCATTATTGTACCATGCAATTTTCTTGTTATCATTTGANTCAAATAANAGACGAATATANTCGCCATCAGAATTCCCATCATGAATTCTTTCAGTGTTCCAAAATCCGCTACCTTGAGTTGCCATCCAAACACTTTGTGTAGTGGGGGAGAACCATCCACTGCCTGCTGAATTATTTTGGTAAGCAATGTGTAAGGTTCCCAATGAGTCATATGCACCATCTAACCAATAATATTCAGAATTATCGCCTGTGGCATTNGATACTACAGTCGAAATTGTCCATCCTCCTGGTGCAAGAGTACCATGACGAATAAATTCAGTATACCATGCACTCTCTATGCTTCCATCAATTGGACTGTATGAGGCTTGAACTTGGTATCCACTGTATACTACGTTCAATGTGCCTGAATTATCGATTAGTAGATCACTCCAACGACCAATTTTTGAATTTCCTGAATACTCTTCTGCTTCTCCATCACCGTCATCTATTATTTCCGTAGTCCATTGATTATTGACAAATGATGAATATGCTAAATCGTCTCCTCCAGTCAGATAAGTGAAGTGTTCACCTCCATTAGGATCGATTTTGAATCCAATACGGCCTTCATTGTTATCATATGGTCCTTCATTTCCAGTATCTTCGCCAGGAGCTACAGTCGAAGTTGACCATGATGATCCATCATACCTTGAAATTCGAATAATNTGTTCTGATGCATCAAAATGGGCGATTCTAGGGTTTCCTGAGGAATCAATTTGTAGATTTGCTAATCTACCAGTTGAGCCGAAAGAATAGATTTGTTCACTGTTCCAATACCCTGCAGCATCGTTGGTAACCCATAGATCTCCATCTTTGGAATGAGCAACCCACAAAGTCCCATCTGGTGCTTGTTCAATACTGGAATGAGAACCAGCATTGCCTAAAGTATCCGCTCTATCTTGAAGCCATGCAGTCGCGCCATTTCTAGCAGATGTTTCAGAATTTTCATCAACTAATGGTGAAAAATGAGTAGTTTCCACCATCGATAATGTGGTTGAAAAGACCATTAGCAGCACAAGGGTGAGTGAGGTTCGGCGCATGTCCATGGACCTCACAGAGAGTATGACATGTTGAACATTGTCGCGATTATCACTCTGCTGAAATTCGAATTAATCTGGTAGTTCGATATCCTTGCAGTGCTTTCATGTATTTTTTTTCTTGAAATTTTTGATCCAGATTAATGTCTCCTGTATCTATTCTAAGTGTATTCAATGTTGCCAATTTAGCAGGAGTTACTATTGCCAGAATATTCTCAATTCCAATTGAACGGATGACTGTAGGAGATAACTGAAGGTTACCTCTTCCGATTAGAAAGCCTTGTCCTCCCATTGGGGAAAGAAGCGTTAGGATTCTAGCATTATCTTTGAATCGATCTTTATGTTCATTGATTGTATTGATTAGTTGATTCTCATCAAGGTCTGTACCAATATTTTCATTTCCAAGGGTAACATCAATTCCCAAAACTGTAATCGTGAAGCCGATTGATTCCCCCAATGTTCGTAATGTTCCTCCACTTCCCCAAATGACTAGTAATTCAGGATCATCTTCTATTGTCTCACGAAGATGGTCACCTAAGGATTCTAGGATTTCAACTTCTGAAACTCGTTCAATACGTTGTTTAGACCCCTGCATCCATCTAGGACTTCCTGGGCTCATTGCTTCAGCATACATTTTGACAACCCATTCACCTTCTCTATACAGTGTTTCATCAAGGTCCATTACCTCAGTTTGAGCAATTAACAAGTCACCTGAAAACCAAGCTGCGAAGGCTTCTGCAGCCGCTCGAGGGGAAGCCGCAAAACTTCCACTGTGCATTTTTACTCCCGCAGGAATTCCAAGAATAGGTGTGGATGCAGAATCGATATTCTCTAATGCACCGATAATATCTCTGGTAGTTCCATCTCCACCAGCGTAGAGAATAATNTCCACATTTTGTTCAATCATTGAATTTACGACATTGATTGTATCCTCAGCAGTTGTTGCATTTGGTGTATCGGAAATATTGGTCCATTTCCCATTAATCTTCATTTTTTCAGGAATCCATGAATCACCCATTCTTCCTTTAGGTAAGAGCCAATGAACATTATCCCAAGGGACTAAAGATAGTTCAATAATTGAAGATAGATGTTCAAACGCTTCATACATCCTAGGACCAGCACGATCTTCAGCACCCTTTGCCCTAGCAATTTCAGCCATACCATCCGATCCTTTCAGAGCTAGACGACCACCAAGACCAGCATCTGGATTGACAATAATGCCAATTCGCCGTTCCATATCTAATCTCACAAAGGACTACAACATCAAGCCTCGCTTTATTCCTAGGAATCTCACCGAGAAAATCATATTCTATTGATTCTAGACCATATTCATGGAGGATTGGCAACGTCGTCGATTGTCCATCTTATTGTTCACAGGAATTACGCTAGGTTGGATGATTCTTTGTTATATTGCGTGGGTAGCCAGTGGTTGCAAACCATTTATGCCATTTATTTCTGATTTTGATTTATTTGAGCCAGGAGATACCATGTTTTCTTTTGGTACATTTCTTACAACTGTAACTGTAGTTTGGATAATGATTGAAATTCAGTTATTTAATCGTGAGCGACTGTTCGAAAAAGGTGCACATTTTGTATGGCAGATAATCAATCATGCTGCATTGTTACCCGGAATGGTAGCAGCATATTGTACCTACATGGTAGGGCAAACTCCTTGGGATGTTGATGGATATATGCATGGAACCTATGCAATCACCATCTTTAGATTGGGAATTATGTGGTGTGTAATGGCGTGCATAGTAACGGCTAGGATACATTGGGGAAGCCCAACTCTTCGAAAAATTCTCGTTGCAAGGCTTACACCTTCTGCAGCAGCCATTATTGGATTATGGCAGATGCTATCGAACCAAGCATCAGTTTGGACCGAAGATTTTGATTGGGATAATTGGAATTCGTCTCCTACAGATATGATGGAATTTTGTACTTCTCGAGAATACCCTGCACTGGAGATTGCTGCGGCATGGGAATTTGTATTATGTCTTGGAATTGTATTCACGGTTACCAGTTTCCTATTAGATCTTCAACCACCATCCGATTTTCACTCTGAAGAAGAATAGAACCTAGGGGTTGGATTGAAGACGAAGTTAATGCTCCGATGTATTATGTCGGACGGGGACGACAGTATCGCCATGTCCATTGAAGATGCATTTGCACAGACATTAGCAGATATGGAAGATGCCCGAGAAGAATTAGCATCCTCTCCAGTTGAATCTAAATCTTCCCCCCTAAATTCTGCATTTGAAGTAGGGGTTGCAGATGTTACTGAAGAAGTACCAGAACATAATCCGGCAATTGCTCCGCCTCCTAGTCTCACTCCAGTAGAAGCACCTCAAGCTCCTCCAATGGGTGGCCCTCCTGCGGGTCCTCCGATGATGGGTCCTCCTGCGGGTCCTCCGATGATGGGTCCTCCAATGGGCGGTCCTCCTGCGGGTCCTCCGATGATGGGTCCTCCTGCGGGTCCTCCGATGATGGGTCCTCCAATGGGTGGTCCTCCTCCGGGTCCTCCAATGACGGGTCCTCCGGCAGGTCCTCCTGCGGGTCCTCCGATGATGGGCCCTCCAATGGGCGGTCCTCCTCCGATGATGGGCCCTCCAATGGGTGGTCCTCCTCCGGGTCCTCCAATGGGCGGTCCTCCTGCGGGTCCTCCGATGACGGGTCCTCCAATGGGTGGTCCTCCTCCGGGTCCTCCAATCGGCGGTCCTCCTCCGGGTCCTCCAATGAGTGGTTTTCCTCCAGGTCCTCCAA
>NZTS01000037.1 GCA_002697105.1 Methanobacteriota archaeon
GCAGAAAAACTTAGGTCACTTGTTTGGTTTAATGGCGATCCAATTCAGGCAAAATTTATTGCTAAGAAAATATATGAAAGAGAATCACAACAGGCCTTAATCACATGAGTTACTTTAAACCAATAAATAAGCACCCTAATTTAGAAAAAAATAAATTAGGTCTCACAAGAAGGGATTATGAAGGAGGTGTTTCCACTCTGTGTGCTGGATGTGGCCATGATTCAATAAGTGCTTGCATCATTGAAGCTTGTTTTAGGTTAAACATAGAAGCTTACAAAGTGGCAAAATTATCTGGAATTGGATGTTCTTCAAAGGCTCCGGCATATTTTTTAAACGCCTCTCATGGATTTAATTCTGTTCATGGAAGGATGCCGTCTATAGCTACTGGTGCAAACTGCGCTAATGAAGATTTGCTTTATTTAGGAGTATCAGGAGATGGAGATAGTGCCTCAATTGGTATAGGTCAGTTTATTCATGCAATTAGAAGGCAAGTGAATATGGTCTATTTCGTTGAAAATAATGGAACATATGGCTTAACAAAGGGACAATTTTCTGCAACAAATCACCTTGAGTCTAAAAATAAATATGGAGAGGATAATTTATTCCCGCCAATTGATCTTACTTCAATGGCAATACAGATGGGTGCATCATATGTAGCTAGAAGCTTTTCTGGAGATAGAGACCAGTTGGTTCCTTTGATTATGGGTGCAATCCAACATAAAGGTTTTGCGCTCTTGGATATTATCAGTCCTTGTGTGACTTTTAATAATCATGATTCTTCGACTAAAAGTTACGATTACATTCGAAATCACAACGAAGCTATGGGCAAAACAGATTTTGTTCCCTTAGGTGAAGAAATAAAGACAAATTATGATGACGGCTCAAGTGTAGAAGTAAAACTTCATGATGGTTCTAGATTATCATTAGAAAAAACAGATCATAATTTTGATCCTACAGATGCTGGGAAGTCTTTGGAGTTAATAAGGGAAAAAAATAAAGAGAGCAAAATTATTACCGGACTGCTATATGTAGACAATAAATGTAAGCCTCTAACCGAAATAATGGATTTACCTGATAAGCCTCTTAATACTTTAGAACAAGACGAACTTTGTCCAGGAAGTGAGGTATTGGAAGAAATAAATAAAGGTTTAAGTTAAATTCACACCAAGTCTATGAGCTATCTCTTGGTAAGATTCAACTACGTCTCCGAGGCCCAATCTAAATCTGTCTTTATCTAGTTTCTTTTTGGTTTCCTTATCCCAAACTCTACAGCCATCTGGAGTAAATTCATCGCCAAGATATATTTTTCCTGAGTTTTTTCCAAACTCCAATTTAAAGTCGACAAGAATTAAGTCCGCTTTTAGAAATAAATCTACTAAATGATCATTAATTTCTAAAGTGAGTTTTTTTAGAACCTCTATATCATTAGCTTCTGCCCAGCCAAAAGATATGATGTGATTATCATTTATCATCGGATCGCCCAAGTCATCATCTTTGTAAAAGAATTCAAAAATAGGNTCTTCAAATTTCATCCCCTCCTCAAGGCCAAGACGCTTGCAAATACTTCCTGCAGCNTAGTTCCTCACTACACATTCAATTGGAAACATATCCAAAGATAAAACCAAACTTTCNNGATCATTTAGTTCTTCCANAANATGGCAAGCAACGCCTTTGGAATCCAAATGTTTCATAATGAAGTTATTGAATCTATTATTGACAGTACCCTTTCCTGCTAATTGTTCTATTTTTTTTCCATCAAATGCAGACGTATCATCAGTAAAATCCATTACAAGCTTAGATTTATCTGCTGTCTTATAGAGTTCTTTGGCTTTCCCTTTTGTAAGTAATTCTTTTTTTTCCATTTAAAGTTATGACAATGATTGGTTAATTTGAGAAATAATCTCTTCAGATAAGTCTAAGTTTTCTACATCTAAACTGGTAGAAATTAGGCACTCTTTAGAGCTTAGTTCTTTAACGATGATCTCCACGCTCGTGATGTCTGGTCTTCGATCAAGCAAAGATCTTCTTACAGAATATTCTAAATAAAATTTTCCTTCATTTCTATCTTCATCAATTATTTTGTAGCCTGCAAGTAATAAAGATCTTCTTAATGCAGCCCAAGCTCTTGCAAAATTTATTCTTAGCTTTATTTTTGATAATCCTGATATTTCATCTGTTACAACTTCTGTTTTATTACTAGCATTTAAATTTAGAGCAACTAATGAAGTTCCTGTAGCTGGACCTGATGATGAAAGATACTCATAAAATTCATTTATTAAACTATCTAATTTATTTTCTTTAGAAGATACAATTTCCCATGAACTATTAACTTTTTTGAGTTGAGAAACGAAAATTTCAGAACTCGACTGTTGCAAGCCTCTCTCAATTTTAAATACAAATTTTGAATCATTATTATTGAAACTAAATATTTTTGAATTGATAGTTCCACTATTTGGGTCAAAAGAATCCAAACCAAGATTATTTTTGTTTTCAAGAAACTCAATTGTCATTGGCCAGGCAGCGCTCGGTTCCAGTCCTAAATAAACCCATCGAATTTCTCCAAGTTTATGAAGTCTAATTTCACTTGAAGAGGCTGCAGAAAATAGTTGTTTTGGTCGAGGGGTAAAAACTTTTGTCTGGTCATTTAGAACCTCAATTTCTCCAGAAATAGGATACTTATCGGCGATAAANGAAGAATCTTCAATAACACCTTCTTCTATGAGAATATCTTCATTTTTTGAAGCATCGATTAATTNACTATCTNTCAATTTTTCCTGTGAAATNTTCGTGGCACAGGCAAACATGAAAAGAAAGATAGATGATATAANCAAATTCTTCATNATTTAGATTAGATTTAATTCCTCAAGAGAATTTTTCACTGATTCTTTAAAAGAATCATTAAGTTCAACCAAAGGCAACCTTATGCCACTTTTTATCAGACCCATTTGTTGTAAAGCCCATTTTACAGGAATGGGGTTGGATTCGCAGAATAAGTTTTGATTGAGCTCTTTTATTTGGTCATCCAATTGTTTTGCCNTAGAAAAGTCATTTTTTACATTCAAGCAAATCTCAGAAATAATTTCAGGCACCACGTTAGAGGTAACCGAAATAGTTCCGTGCCCACCATTTTTCAAGAACTCTAAAGAAGAAAAATCATCTCCAGAATATAAGAAAAAGTTTTTACTTTTGATATCTTCTTTGCACAATTTTAATACCTCAGAAAGATTTTTCATGTCTCCAGTAGCATCTTTGATACCCATTATATTTTGATGAGAAGATAACCTTTGGACAGTTTCGGGCTCTATGAAACTAGCTGTTCTAGATGGAACATTATAAAGAATTTGAGGAATATCTACTTCATCAGCAATTTTTGCATGATGACGATAAATTCCTTCCTGCGGTGGTTTATTGTAGTAAGGTGAAACTAATAACGCAGCATCTGCTCCTAAGTTTTTTGCTTCTCTCGTTAGATGAAGAGCCTCATCAGTCGAATTAGCTCCTGTGCCTGCTATGATGTGCACTCTTCCATTTGAAATTTTTATAAAAAATTCTATCAATTTTATATGGTCTTCAAAATCTATAGTTGCCGATTCTCCTGTTGTGCCAACTGCCACTAACCCTGAAATTCCCGAATCAATTTGAAAGTTGATAAGTTTTTCAAGAGAATTGTAATCAAGGTCTCCTTTTTCATTCATAGGAGTTACTAAAGCTGTTATAGATCCTTCAATTGACATTAATGTTTTATTAATAATTTTTAATAAGTGGTATTATTTCATATCTTAATTAATCTTGATTAAAAAAAATGAAAGTAGGATCAAAAGTAAAAAGTTTCAAAGCGGAAATGACTGGAAAAGCTGATTTTAATTTAGCTGATTACAAAGGAAAAAGAATAGTAATTTATTTCTATCCCAGAGATAACACTCCTGGTTGTACTTCGGAAGGAGAAGATTTTAGAGATAATTACAAATTATTCAAAAAAATGAAAACGGAAATTTTTGGAGTTTCCAAAGATTCTCTAAAATCTCATGAAAGCTTTAAAGAAAAGTTCAAATTTCCCTTTGAACTAATCTCTGATCCTGATGAAAAGGTTTGCAAAATCTTTGATGTAATTAAAGAAAAAAGTATGTATGGAAAAAAATATATGGGCATTGAAAGAAGTACTTTCTTGATTGATTCAAATGGAAAGCTGATAGAAGAATGGAGAAAAGTAAAGGTTAAAGGTCATGTTGAAGAGGTCTTATCAGCCCTAGATTAATTTATAAGCTCTTCTCTAGTAGGCCATGCAGCAATAATTGCTCTTAAAAAAGTTGCAATAGGAATTGCCAGCAAAAGACCCCAGAAGCCCCATATACCTCCAAAAATTAGTACTGCGGTAATAATTACTACTGGGTGCAGTTTAACTTCTCTACCTAAAAGCAAAGGCATTAAAACATTTCCATCTAAAGCTTGGATGATCAAATAACTTGTAATAAAAATATAAAAACTTGAGTCAAGCCCCCATTGAAAAAGGCCAATTAAAACTACGGGAATTGTTACTAAAATTGCTCCAACGTAAGGTATCAAAACTGACAAACCCACTAAGATTGCTAAAATGATTGAATAATTAACTCCTTGAAAATAAAAAACAAATCCAGTTACAACAGCAACAATTATCATCTCTAAGCCCTTTCCTCTTAAATAACCGTAAAGTTGAACATTTAGATCATTCCAAATTTTGGTTAGCAGGTTCTTTTTTTTTGGTAATAAAATTTCTGCATAATTCATAAAGATGTCTTTATCTTTAAGAAAAAAGAATACTAAGAAAGGAACAATAATCAAATAAAGTAAAGCATTCATTACTGCTGAGAACCCTGAATTGAGCTGCAACAAAGCATTTTGAAATAATGTAGGAATATAGGAGAAAGCATTTATTATTACTTCATCTAATTGATTTGATTGAAGAGCATACCCAGCTAATTGGTTGGATAAAAATGTGTTAACTGATTCATAGATTTGAGGGATGTCCGAAACCAAGAGCAAAATTTGTCTAGATAAAAACGGTAAAAACAAAAATATAGACAAATAAAATAAACCAAAAATAAATAGAGTTACTGATAAGGATAAAATCCTGCTATTGCCTTTTTCTTCCATAAAACTCATCAATCCATTAAGGATATAAGCAATTAAAATACTGACTAAAACAGGAGCTATTATCCCGCCCAAGAAATACAAAATTATAATTCCGATTGATAAAATAAACAGTGCAGCATACTGCTCATCATCATAAAAATACTTTTCAAAAAAATTTTTTAAAAAATTAATCATCTGTTTCTATTTCCAAATCAATTATACTTTCTAAATGACAAATAAATTATATTTATTAGTATTTGTATTAATTTTTTCTTCCTATTTCCATTCAGTCATAGAAGAAGATCCCCTGCCAGCATTGGGTGACTATTCTTCAGCATCGATATCTCTATCGGGAGAATACGATCTGGGAAGGCTTTGGCTAGCAATGTATCGAGGTTCAACGAAAGAGCATTCTGATCCTTTGATGAGAACTTATTTAGAAGATTTGATCTATCGTCTCTCAGAATCCAGTGAGGTAAGAGATAGAAGATTTGAATTTATTATATTAGAAGACGAAAGTATAAATGCCTTTGCAGCACCCGGAGGCATAATAGGAATAAATTTAGGAATGTTTCTTAATACTGAGAAAGAGGGTGAACTTGCATCGGTAATGTGTCATGAATTAGCACACCTTAGTCAAAGACATTTTGCAAGATCTCAAAATAAAAATTCTCCACTAGCAAATGCACTTATGATTCTTGGAAGTATTGCTATTGCTGCAGCATCAAGAAATCCTGAAGCAATAATGATTGCACCAGCAGCNATGCAGCAAATGTCTATCAACTATACTAGGAGTAATGAAAAAGAGGCTGACAGAATTGGTTTTAATAATTTAGTCAAGGCTGGTTTTGATCCAAATGATATGTCATTAATTTTCCAAAGAATGCAAGATAAGTATCAAAGAGAAGATTCTGAACAATTTTCTTACCTAATGACGCATCCTTTGCCTAGTGAAAGATTAACAGATATGAGAGTCAGAGCTGATAGCCTAAAAAAATCATCTAACACAATTTACAGAGATAATATTGATTTTTATTTTATGCAAAAAAGAGCAGAGGTTTGGTCAGAAAATGATAATAGAGAATTAATAAAGAAATATTTAAAAAGCTCAAAATCTCAAAATAAAAATATATCTTTGGCTGGAAAATATGGTTTATCGCTAGTTTATAAGAAAACAAAAGATTTTGAAGAAAGCTTTTCAATTCTTAGAAACTTAATAAAAGAAGTTCCAAATAATTTAGTCTTGGAATCTAGTTTGATGGAATTACATTTAGCAGCTGATAATTATTATGAAGCCATCTCTCTGGGGAAGAATATTCTAGAAATTCATAACGATAATTATGCTGCTTCAATATTTTTATCGGATGCATATATTGAAAATCAGCAATTTGAGCTTGCCGAGAAAGTACTAAAAGAGCTAGCTTTTAAAAGAGAAACTGATCCCAGTATTTGGTATAAACTCGCAGAAGCACATGGGCTTGCGGGAAACTTGCTTGAACTGCATAGATCAAGAGCTGAATTTTTTATTCTCACTGGAAGACATGATGCGGCAGTTTTTCAGCTAAAGGAAGCCTTAGCATTATCTCAGAATCTCTTTGAAGTAAGGGAAAGTATAATCAAACGGCTAGAAGAGATTTTTGCTGCGAAAAGAGCTTTGACAGAATTATCTTAACCTGGAAATAATTCAGTAAAATTTTTTCCAGCTAAAAGATGNATGTGAAGATGAAAAACTGTNTGACCAGCTTTTTCTCCNTTATTTACAACTACGTTGAATGCATCTTGAACATCNAGTTGTTCTGCAACTTTTTTAACTACNATCATTAAATGNCCTAATAAATCCTGATCATTTTTTTTAGCATCAGAGAGTTTTTGAATAGGTTTTTTTGGAATTATTAATATATGAATTGGAGCCTTAGGTGCAATATCTTCAATTGCAATGCATTTATCGTCCTCATAAACAATNTTCGAGGGAAGCTCTCTATCAATAATTTTTTCAAAAATTGTTTTAGNCATCTTAAGAGAACATCTTATATCCAATAAAAGTTGAGAGTAAACAAATAGATGTGATTATTAAAGCTATAAAATATGCAATAAATATTCCATTTATGTTTGAAAATAATAAAACTTCCTTGGTAAAAGCAGAAAAAGTGGTAAAAGAACCTAAAAAACCAATTATAACTAAAGGGCTAATATAATCCTTATTTGAAAAATTTATTGCTAAAAAAATTCCTATCAAAAAACAACCAATTAAATTTATGGTTAGTGTTCCTAAAGGGAACCCAAAGAACATTATTTTTGCAAGAAATGAGCTTAGAAGAAATCTTGAAATTGCTCCAAAAAAAGCTCCAACTCCAATTAGCAGATAAATCATAATTTTTGGTGGGTCGTATAGGATTCGAACCTATGACCAATTGATTAAAAGCCAACTGCTCTACCAACTGAGCTAACGACCCAAAAAGAGAAGATTATA
>NZTS01000038.1 GCA_002697105.1 Methanobacteriota archaeon
ATTTCATTAACTAATTCGAATTTTTCTTTTGTTTTTGCTTTTTGAGCACTTTTCTTCTTATGGTTTTTCAAATGCCTACCAATTTCTTGTAATGCTTTACGAATTTCAGTCATTACTACTTCATTTTCAGCAACTGCTTCTTTTGCTTCAGATGTAAATTGTACATTCGTGCTTGCAAGATGGACTAGTATTGTAGCCGCTCCTTTGGGCAACCCTTTACCTCCTGGTTGTTCTAGTCCATATCCTTTCCAACTCACTGACTCAATCCCTTTAGTCAGAAGACATCCTCCTTGCTGATACATCAGAGGCACTCTATTTGCGAATCTTAAAACTTCGATAGGCCCATCTGCAGATACATCTGCATTTCCATAAATCAGTCCGACTTCAACTTGAAATGGATTACCATTTGCTACACTGGGGGCTCTAGTGAGTGTAGAAACAAAGGCAGAATCGACTCCTTTCTCTAAACCCTTTTTGATCAATAGATCTTCGATTGGAGATAAACAATCAGTTGGGGGAGGCATCAATCTAACTTCATTGAATGAGGAAAGAATTTGTTGAGATGCTTCTGGAGTAACTTCTCCCGGAGCCATTTTTTGATCAATATCAGACCGCTCAAGAATTTCTTTCATTGCTCTCATCGGAATTCCAGAAAATGTATGGCGGAGAAAACCCCTCATGTTTCTTTCAGAAGAATCCCTTAGTAGTCTATTCAATGAACCAATTTCGATTCCATGTGGATGTGGTTTAATCTCTCTTACCGGACGTGGCAACCTGTCAGTGACCCTTTCAGAGACGAAACTATCTATCAATTCATTTTCTTCATTNTATGCATGAAANCGTATNGTNGCATGAGGATTAACTATCGCAGTCATCCTGAGATACTGGCCTACGCTTTTTTTCCCTCGTTGAAATTTCGCCTTCATAGGGGCCTCGATCCGAAGACCATGTTCAACAGGTAAGCCATTATGATCCACAAATCCATGAGTTCTCTCTCGATTGGAGACAATTGCAGCATTCTTTTTTGTATCTAAACCAATATCCATTTTCAACGCAGTTGCATCTTTTGCGATTTTTGAAATCACATGTGTTGTCTTACCTGTAGTTAACTGACTGTACATTACAACCCCAGTAATGCCAATTCCTTGCTGCCCCCTAGTTTGTCTGATAGTATGAAATCGAGATCCAAATAATAGTGACCCAAACACCTTCTCAATTGACTTAGCAGGAATTCCTGGTCCGTTATCTTGAGCAATCATCATTATCCTATCACTTTTATTTGGAATACGTCGTAATTCAATAGAAATTGTAGGTAATATGCGATGCTCTTCACATGCATCTAATGAATTATCAATAGCTTCCTTGACAGCGGTTATAATCGATCTTTGTACTGAGTCATATCCCAGAAAATGTTTGTTCTTTTCGAAGAATTCGCTAATACTGGCTTGCTTCATCGTGCTAGTCGCGCGTCTTGCCATTTGTCCACCTCCTGCTGTAGTCCTCCTTCGACCGGATGTCGAAGGGCTACTCACAAGTTTGTAGACCTTGCAAGTCGGGGGTTATTGAACACTGATACTTGAAATCATCTAAATTCTTGATTATCTGTTCATTCACTATTGCCGGTGATACCTACTTCCACGTTCTATCTCCGAGCATCTATACAATTGTTCCAACAGTACCACAGCTGCCATTTCATATGTCATTGTCAATGGACCCAATCCTAATTTTTCATGTTTGAACGGTAAATCGTCTCTCCATCCATCTACAGGGCCTATAGCGAGATGAATCGTTTTTGCACTATTTTTCCATGAATTCCATTTCTTGACAAATTCTTCAGTACTAATTGACGGTCCATTTTCATCAAGAAGAATTAGATTTCCCTTTACTCTTTGTAATTTTGAAATGTATTCATCTAACCTTAATTTTCCAGAATGTCGAGTGAGACTAACTCCACGCCCCTCTAGTCTCTTGGCGTATGTGTCGATTAGTGTAGAATATGCACCTTCTCTAGCCTTACCATGTAGATGTACATTGACACGTGCCATATTTTCCGGTGAAATAGTAATTGTTCTTGACCCATTCTACAAAACTTAGGGTTCAAAGGCCTCGGCCTCAACGGTCAATCATGTCATGGTGGCCATTCTCTAGGAAGAGCTCTGAGCCGTTTGTCGACAATCCTCATATCAAAGGCTCAAGAATGTGGTTAATCGAATTACAAGAGGTATGTGAACGGGAGTATCAAAATCCTGCTTCTGGACAGGCTAGAGTCAGAGAAATGCAAATTGAATGGACTGATGCACATTCAAAGGGTGAAATTAGTGATGACTTATTGCAGGGCTTAGATCGAAGGGCATTTCGATTACTGAGAGCAACATCTGAAGAATGGCTTCAATGGTTAGATGATATTGAATTTTGGAAGCCTGGATGGAGAGGAGACGACGGTTCTCCAAATACTGAATTGTAAGGTGAGATTATGCTAATATGGGTAATTTTGTTCATCATTATTGCCATCGGACTATTTTGGTATGCACGTCATCAACCATTCCCAGAACATGGTAATATCGCAGGATCTATTTTTCTTTTAACTGCTGTAGTTCTCTATATCGCTTTGGAAGCTCCGAGGCCTACTGCTGGCACCCAACCAGGCAGTCCTGTGCCTCCATTGATAGCAATAGTATTGGGGGGCTGGTTTACAATTATTGGAGGCTATCACATGGGGAGAACTCAACGCGATGTAATTGTGGCCCCCTTCTCAGGTATCATTCTTGTATCGGGAATTTTTGGGTTAGTAACCTTAGATTGGACTCTGCAAACAACTACGGAACAGATAGGAAATTTCATTTTAGCATCAATTTTTGTCCTTTTAGAGATATACTTACTTTTTCGAGGTTTAGTTGTAGGCATACAAGGAATAACATGGTCAAAATCTGGATTACGTCAATTAGAGCGAGGACTGATTNTGGGTGAACGTGGTGCAATCTCTCATTTTGAAAGATCGTGGGATATGGAAGATCCAGCATTGAGTGCTATGGCCCATGCAGCACTTGCTTTAATTCACAAATTTAATGATGATACTGAGAAATATGAAATTCATACAAATCGTNTAGATAGATTTGGCGGGTGGGAATCAGTNGATCCTTCATGGCTAGATGCAATCAATACCCGATTACATGGAAGTGCAATCTCAGAATCTAGTGAATAATCAGCCTATTTTCGATGCACACTAAACAGGGATTGATAAACTACTACGTGTAAATAATAACATGGTTTGGGATATTCCAAAGTCTGCTTGGGGAAGGGGTAATGTTCTTTTTTGGGTGTTATCAACATGGTTTGGAGCAAATCTACTCGTTCAAGCATATTGGATAGGAACTTATGGAAATCCACTTGATGCGAATATGTTATTCGAAGCATTTGGCNCAATNGCGTGGGTGATTGCCGTTTTAGAAATCATACTTTGGACATTTTTGTTAGTCTATGCTTTCCGTCGTTCGATAATTCGAATTATTGGTCAACACACGCATCAAACGGATTCAAGAGCCGCCGACTTCGTATGAACATTGAGAGTAGATGGTACGTATCACAAGAGTTCATACTGGTGGAGGAGATGGTGGCGAAACTAGTCTTTTGACTGGTGAACGCGTTGCTAAGTCAATAGACAGGGTCGAATTGTTTGGAACTATTGATGAATTAAACTCATCAATAGGTTGTGTTAGAATGGAATTATCTCGACTTCCCAAAGAAGCTGCTGATGGTGGGGTCCGCATAGCTACAATACGTCTAGAATCCGATCTTGAACCAAAATTGTCACTTCTCCAACAAGAATTGTTCGATGTTGGTGGCGAGTGTGCTGGAAATCCAAAAACTCTCCCCGATGGAATGGTTTTGATAAATATGGAACACGCAGATAGACTAGTTTCAGAAATGGATGAATGGACAAAAAACACTCCACCATTGGATTCCTTTATTTTACCAGCCGGGTCTCCAGTGATTGTGGCATTACATGTTGCAAGAACGATAGCAAGAAGAGCAGAACGTTGTGCAGTTAGATTGACTCAATCTGAAGGCGATGACGCAGTAAGACCTGCAATACTTGCTTATTTGAATAGACTATCAGATTGGTTTTTTGTCGCTTGTCGTCATGCAACATTTACGTTAGGAGAACAGGAGGTACTTTGGATACCTCTTTCATCTAGAGGATCAAAATCTTAAGATTTTACGAGCCTCGTGTAACACTCCAACTTCTTCTTCAAACGTAATCATCTCTTCAGCACTATCCACGTCTATCCATATGTAATCAGTGTGTTCCTCTGAAAGAGAAATATCCATTGAATTCGTTCTTGCGGGGAACCAATGAACTTCTTTCTCTGTGGGAATATTCTTTTTCATGTAGGTATATTTTGTAGATGTAAACCAATTTCCAATAATTTCTACATCAGTAATTCCAGTTTCCTCTTCTAATTCTCTAATAGCAGTCTCTTGGTGTGATAAATCGTTTTCCTCGACATGACCTTTTGGAAATCCCCAGTGACCTTGTGGATATCTAAGTAATAAGATTAGATCACCATTTCTTAGTATCAAACCACATGAAGTTTCCATATTTCTCGGAAGAGGCTNTATTCTTTCAGAGTTCGTCCGAATCGCTCTTAACAGAAATTCATTGGAACGCAATATGGACCGAACCAATCACGNCACAGACGAGTTCGATCTTATCAACTTACAAAAATTGAAACCATCAAGAATTGTAACGGACGGAGATTTAGACGGNATCGCTTCTGCTGCTATTCTATTGAGAGCATTTCCCGATGCTGAAGTGACTTTTGCGCACCCTCCAGGTATTCGTTCAGGAGTTTTTGACGAATTTATTGATAAATCAACAATCATTTGTGACTTACCATTCCATCCATCCGCTGGAGCAGTTATTGATCATCATTTGACAAACCAAATCTCTAATTCTGAGGTTTTAGATTTATGGAGGCCGACAATGTCTGCTGCAAGAATCACCCACTCAATTGTTAAAACTCAACATAATCTGGATGATTTGGATGAATTCATTGATTGGGTCGATCGTTTAGACGGGGGAGGAATTTCCAAGGAGGATTTTCTTTCCGATCATCCAATTGTTACATTGAGTAGATGTGTTGACGCTCGAGAGTCTCCATCAACTGCTCATTGGGTGGCTAAGTCAATATCTAAAGGAGTGACTGTAGAAGAAATTCTGAATAATCCTATTGTGGATAAGTTCGTACAAAAGAAATTCCAAGAATCGAAAATCATTGATGGCATAATAAATAGCACTTTACGTATTGAGAATAGATTAGCCATTGTTAGATTCGATGGTACAGGCACACGTACAGGAGGATATAGGATTACAGCCTCAGTGGGAGATGCTTGTGATGCTTGCATAATTATTCACGGTGATGAAGAAGGAAGTGTTTCTGGTAAAATCCCCCCATTAGGCGCCTCATTTTACACTAATTCATTTTTCCACAAGAATGGTGGTTTGGTAGATCTAACATTACTTGCCACAGCATTCGATGTAGATGGAGGTGGCCATTCTAATGCATGTGGTTGTAGAATTAAACCAATAGATAAATTTGGGAATATTGAAGACAGAAACGTCCAATCAACAGACATTGAAGAAAACTTAACTCAATGGATTAGAATTTGGAGTTCAAATCACCCAGATTACTGAAGGATGTCTAGTAGTCGTAAAAATCCTAAGAATACAACAGCTACCAACAACCACACCAGAAAATCACCTATACGTTGATGAATTCCTCTTGTTTGTTTGATATTTTTTTCCTCTTCTCTTTGTTTAACCATTTTAGTTCCAGATCTATACATTAGGTAAACAAAAAAGGCTAAAATTAATCCTAACCATCCATGTAAACTAACGATAGAGGAGATATCTGCATCTAGTCTGAAATATCGATAAGCATCTGCAACAACAGCAACGAAGATTACAATGGAAATGAATAGTAGTGAACGTCTTCCTGAAACTTCATGTTCATTTACAATTTCACTTCTTTTTTTGTCTTGAATTTTTGACCACATAATCCCTTTTTTTGTTTTCAATGCTTTCATAATTTTCCATTGTCTGTACAGCCATATTGCCATTGAAAATCCGAGAATAGGATGTAACAGGATGACCACCGCATCGACCACATCCATGTCCTCACATCTACTTCTCCATCATCATTCTGAGGGTCGGATGCCTCAATTTTTGGCGAATCGTTGATGTATGCTGGACGAGCGCACCTCTTCGTTGGAGGGCGAAGGATGGAGGACCGCCTTAAGGAAGCAATCGAAAATGCCCTCCTCTCTGGAGACGATCCTAATACACGAATTAGAGCTTTAATTGGCAACGATGCCTTCAATTTATTAGATAAACCATGGAAGTCAATTGCCATTACAATTCTTCGAAAAGAAGAGCCGGTTAATCCAGATGAGGAAGTAAAAGTCAAGGTAACTCGAAGACGAGGAGGTCGAAGACGAGGAGTCAAAGGTTCTTCTGGAATTGAAGATTCTCTGCCCTCTCCATCCCAAGTAATTTCTGACAATTTCTTACCGGCATTTCAACTTGCAACGTTATTGATACACAAGGGCAAAGATCCAAAAAACTGGGACTCAAAATTTGACTTGAATATCGACCAATTAAGAAATGATTGCGTATCTGGCGTTCATCCAGTTTGGTCAATAGCATCGCGAGAGTGCCCATTAATCGCTCAATTAGGAGCATTTCCCTCTCTGGAAGTCAAAATTCAGTCTGCGGAAGTAGATCAGAGTTGGATAAACGGTTCAAGAATCGACCCGTTGGATATTTCATCACTTGGTGACTTTTTAGAAAGATTCCCAACACTGAATCTCGGCTCAGGAGCAATTCTCAAAATCCAACGTTTATCCAAAGGACTCCAAGGCAAAAAAATGAGAGTGAACCAAATTCAGAAGAGTATTCCCGAAGAACTTCTTTCATCTACGATTCCAGAACATATGTTGCTAGGAGCTTATCTTTTGATAGCAGGTGGTGAATTAGAACAATCATTGAAAATTCTTCAGTCAATTGAGACTAAAAATAAGATATTAATGGAATCAGTAAACGATGTAATCGCTTTAACTAAACTTAGATCAGGAGATACTTCCTCTTGGGATTATTGTTCAGAAGTTACAGGAAAAGATCCTCTGTCAATTGTTATGCTTTTAGAAGCATGGAAAAACCCCCCAATCGATAGAAAAATTGATTCAAAAAAGATTGAATCAGGAATGATGCTTTTAGAATTACATGGGGAAACCGTATCAGACACTCTTCGTTGGATGTTGGTCAAACAGGTTGCAGAAACTGGGGACTTAACATCAGCAACAGAACTTCTTTTAGAAACAAAAATTGATGATGAAGAATCATTTATCCGGGCCTCATCGTTAGCAGGAGATAATGAATTGTTGATTACTCGTTTGGTCGACAAAGCTCCAGACTTTTCTTTGATAACATGGTCAGAAATTGTTACTGATTCAAAATATCCAATGTTAATTCGTCTCGCTTGTTCAAAATTAATCGCAAATGAAAGAATAGTACTTCCACCAGATGTTCTAGATTCAACCATAGAGATACTGTCTACTCAAGTGGACATTTTTTCCTTATCGTTGATATTGTGCTCTTCAAAGATAGATGGATCAACCAAGCCCTATTCAGTTCTACTTTGTAGTGCATTAGCACCTGCAAATATTGGCGAAGAGACAATACAGTGGCTTCAGAAAGAAAGAACAAAGGCTCACGACTCAATTACCCACTCAGATATACCTGGATTTCTGAGCATACATGAAGCTGCTTTGATTCGGTTATTGGATGGGGGCAATGCAAATTTGGACGAACTTCTTGGAAGATTACCAGAATCCGGTTCAGAGGTTTTACGTGAAACACGTAGGGCATTGATGGATGGAGGAGATGGACTAGTTAGTGAAAAGAGAATTGACACTCTTGAAGAATCAATTGCAACAGCCAATCTTTCCAGTCTAGAATCTTCATTATTTCAAGCAATTGTGAATCTCCTAAGAATGAATAGGGTAAATAATGAAATTCAGATGAGTGATAGTAGTCGTAAAGAACATGCATCACAATTACTTAATCAGATTATTAAGAATAATTTCTCTGCTATTTTTCTCAGTCAAGTCCAACGAATGCTTCTTGAGCACGAAATAGCATCTGAAAATTTTCTTTCGTGGTTACAAGAAAATAGACCTGGCTCTGAATGGGCTCCTGTTGCAAATGCCGCAATTAAAGTAAATATGCAACGTTATAGAGAAGCAGCTCGTTTATACAAGCAAGCAGCTCCACGTTTTCAGGCTGAACCGCATTGTGATTTTGAGATAGCCACGCAATTATATCGTAAATCATTAATTGGTTTTGCTCAGGCACAAGGATGGTCTGAAGCAGTAGCATTACTGAGCAGTCATGAAGAATTAGCAACTACCATTACTTCAAGATTTAAATTGTATTTGCAGGTTTCTCATTCTGCTGAAGTTCAACAACAAAATCGAGGTAAAAGACATTCAAATAACAGAGATATGTCACGAAAATCTATACTTGATTTCGTAGATGAAAGAGTTCCAAATATATCCAATGAAGAAGAAGAGTCGACATATTCATTTCAAAGGGAAAGAACTAGGAGAAAAGAAGATCTAATTGAGTCTTTGATGAACTACCCTTCAAAACGTAATCTTCCTGAAGAACCATTTGTAGGCCGTGTTCGTGCTGCTTTAAATTACATCCGTGAAAAGAATAAGTCTGGAAGAACAAGGATTCAAAATCGATTCCGTGAAGCAATAAAGGATGAAGAAGAGCCTTTGGAATTATTCAGTATTGCAAATGAAATAGCTTCCGAAGATCCTATCCGTGCATTAGGGATGTTAGAACATGCTGTATCGGTATGTAATTATCTTGGACGTATGGAAAAGGCAAGATTAATTGCATCAATGAAAACATTGTATTCTAAGCACGAATCTAATATCTCAATTCGATCCCGTCGTGTTTTAACTTCAGTAGATTTGGCTCCATTGGTAGTTATTGATACTAATCTATTGATAGATGCTTTATGTGCTGCAGTACTTAGAAAAATGGCTATGGATCGAAACGGAATTATTAATCCAAATTCGTCCCTTTTATTCCACCATACTCTTCGACATTTACGTCTCGAACGCCGTATTCGGACCTATGTCCCCTCGACTGCTAAGCATGAGTTCATGAATAAGATTGGTAGCAGCGATACAGGTAAATTTGATCCTGAACGGACCCTCTCTCTGTTTTCAGGCTCTAATCAACACATCAATCTAGATGCGTATCGTGAAGCGATAACACCAGAAATTTTAGAGAAAATGCATCATGAGATTCTCGAATCTTTCTATGATTGGGAACCATCATCAACAGAATTCTTGGATGCTGTAGAAGGTGAACTGAATGCTGTCGAATCATTCATCCAATCTCATAGGGAGATATACAGAAGAGTTACAGATTTCAAAGAACAACGTGGAGCCGCGGACAAAAGAACCGAATTTAATGGAGAGAGCATATATCCAGAATCTGGAGATTTAGATATAATGAGAACTGCAACCCATCTTGCCTCATCTACCTACCCTAATATTGGCTCAGTTATTGTAGCAACTCGAGACTCTGATTTTACATTACTAGCTAGAGCACTAGAAGAGACATTAGGTGTTGGAGTTGCCAAGAATGCTTCAGAACTAGCTCAGTGGTTGTGATTATGTCTAGAATAGATTATACAATTTCGGAAGAAGGAAATCTACTTTCTACTATTGCATTGATTCATCCAACTGCTTCTAGGAATTCACTGAGAAAGATGATTGATTCAGGAAGAATACTATTGGACAACCAAGTCTGTAGAATTGCTAAAACTCCTGTAAGTCCAGGACAATTAATTTCAGTAGTTCCAAAAAGTGAAGGAGATGCTCCGCGTGAATTGAGGCGAAATTTAGAGAGAGATCCTGATATTTTATATGAAGATAAACAAATTTTGGTTGTGAATAAACCTGTAGGATTATTATCGGTATCCACTGATTTTGGAAACGAAAAAGATACCATGCATTCTAGAGTTTTTGAATGGGTTAAAGGTAGAGAAAAAGGCCGGATTTTCATTGTACATAGACTAGATAAAGAAACATCTGGATGTATGTTATTTGCAAAAGATTTCCAAACTAAGGAGATGTTACAACATCAATTCTTTGAGAGAAGCATCGAACGAATCTATCATGCAGTTTTAGAGGGCATATTGCCTTCAGAGTCTGGAATCTCTCATGATTGGATTCAACAAAGTAAAGATCTAAGGGTCAGAATTGTACCTTCTGAAAATACAAAAGACTCTAAAGAAGCAATTACTCATTGGAATGTAGAAGAAGTAATAGGTGATAGGACACTTGTTTCTCTTTCAATTAAGACCGGACGTCGTGCCCAAATTCGATTACAAATGAATGCTTTGAATGCTCCAGTTTCAGGGGATACAATGTATGGTAGGGGTAGAAATTCAGCAGGACGATTATGTCTTCACGCCTCTTCTCTTCGATTTATTCATCCTAATGGAGAAGAGATGTTTGTTACTTCTCAAATTCCATCCATCTTCAGACGAATACTTCGGAATGGGTAATCAAGTATATCCGTCTAACTTTAGAGATATGAATTTCGAATTGGCTGCTCATCTAGGTGAAAGAAAGAGTACGTTGCCCACCAAGTAATAGTGTCCAATGCATCAACAAGATTGCTAGTTCCACTACGAGGTTCACCGTAGTCTTTTCCAGTAGTATCCATCCAGTCTATCATTTCATCAACTGTATCACATGTTTGGTGATAACACCAATATCCATCTACAAGACCACCAAANCCCATTGTTACGGTACCAAGATTGTCCTGGAAGGTAGCATGATCTGAACGCGCAGTAGTATCTTCATAGACAATAATTTCAGGACGATCTTTTGCCATCCAATCATCAACTTTCCAGGTATCTTCTGAATGCCCTTCTCCAATTAGGGGAGCCATTTGTTCTTCAACACCAATTGCATCTGAACCAATCCACATTGCAAGACCAACCATTTCTGGCTGATTCATAATATCATGATCTAAACTTGGGCCGATGTACACTCGCATAGGCCATACTTCCTCATCCTTTGGATAACCGTCAGGATCAACCTCTGGTTGGGGGTCGCAATTTCCATCTCCTCCTCCATGCCCATTTCCGCACGGAGCTCCTCCCCCACCTGGCCAATTGACTCCCGCCATGTCCAGATTTACGTAATTTGTGACCTCTACATCTGGATTGTCTTCTTTGACCCAGTAATCCGTCCAGACATCGCTTCCACGCTTTCCACCTTCTTCTCCAGACCAGAGGCAGAAAACCATTGTATTGCGAGTTGGATAATTTGCCATTGCCCTCGCAACTTCAAGAACCATACTTGTTCCAGCAGTATTGTCATAGGCACCTACACGGGTTCCGTATGTTCTTCCGAAAATATGTGGGTCTAACATTCCACCGTTTACAGGCGGAGCAATGTCAAAATGAGCGCCAAAAACCATCCATTTGTTTGGGTCAACTTCACCAAAACGGTACCCACATATATTGTATGCCTCTGGATTCTGTTGNCCGGTCATTAGGGAATCATAAGTGAAACGCTGGGTGATAACTTCAAGACCAAAATCCTCCATTTGTCCAATGAGGTATAGCGCTGCATCTTCGTAGGCTGCATTCCCTTGNCCGGCCCATCGGTCGAGATAGCCGACAGCATTGTCGGCGGCATCTGTAGCATCAAATGTCTCATCAGATATGTGACTAATGTAGTTGAAAACGTTTAGTCCATTGACAAAACCAGTAGAATGTCTTCCCCCAAGTGTTTCAGTGAATGCAGCTTTCATGGGGCGATTGATGGGTATCTTCAATGCTATTGCTCCATCAGTACTGGTGTTTGATGAAAGAATGGTATCTAATGAGCCATTTTCTGCCGTTACTCTTTGGATACTTGGATTGTTTGATAATTCGAAAGCACCACGCTCATACCAAGTTTTCCAAGATTCATTGATTTCCCTGATAGGCCAATTTTCTCGACCATAATCTCCAATCAAGATTATTGCTGTATCTGTTCTTGGTGGAGCTAGTATTGAGAGTAATACTGATTCTCCCGCTTTGATATCAATGACAGTGGAATTTTGAACAAAACCAGTATCAGGGTTCTGAATCAAGTATGGGACAAATGCCGAAAGATCGGTATCTGCACTGATAGTAATTCCCTGAAATACCCCACCAGTCCAGACAGCAGGCGTTATCTCGGCATCATTAGAAGAAGGACCTTCGTCTTCCTCCCCAAAACATCCTGACAAAGGGGCGAACACCATCAGCAAAATGATTAGAATTGCAGCCCCATATCTCGAGCGCATACCCCTCCGAGTCATCAATAGCAGTTCAAATCAACGGTTTTGAGCATCCTCAATCTTCTCAGTTGAAAGATTCACTAATACATCACCTAATGCATAAAATGCACCACATAGTAATGGTGGATTCCAAGCGGTTAAACCAGTCCATGGTACGTCNGTTGCCCATTCCCAAGTNCCTAACCANGTACCCCACAATTCCATTCCCAAAGCCANCCANCCCATNACTGCATAGAGCATTGGAGCAGGGCCCCAACGAACAAAACCAAACATGATGATTAACAAAAGAATTCCCGAAGTATCAACCCCAGAATATGCCATCAAAATAGTTAGAGGAATAAATGGCAAGACAATCCAACTTGCAATCTTTCTTCCAGCCGGTAACTTTGCTGCGATTCTTCGACCCAGATCAAAAAGGAACCAATGTCCTACTGGAACATATAGTGGCATCAACTGTCTTTGATATTCATAAATTAACCAAACTTCACTGAAGAATAATTCCATTGGAGTAGCAAATGCTAACACAACCAACATCTCAATCCGNTCTTTTTTCTCAGCTTGATTGAAGAGAAAAATAAACAACCCAATACACCAAATGTTCACAGGCCATTCTGAGATGTAAGCCGAAATTGGAAGACCAATTGCTATAGTCATTACATAGAGAGACTCTCTGTTCAGTTTTCGTACAGATTCCATAAAATGGCACTCATCCTATGAATAGAGATAAACAGGTCAAACTTCCATCTGCTTGCATGATTTCACCCATTTCCACTTCTTTAGTTTCAAATCCAGCTGTTTCAAGCCTCTGTTTTGTAATAGGAAATCCAGCACTAACTAGTACTACTCCATTTTCCATTGCGATGGTATTGGAAGCGTATGTTTCACTATTGGGAACCCATATGATATCATCAAAACCAGTTACTTGTTCCGGTTTCAAATGTCCTTCTGCAGCAATTAAAACTCCATTTTTAGGAACAGAACACACTGTCGTCAAATGTAGAGTAGAACTAGGGACATCAATAACTTGAGTAGAATATCCAAACATCGAAGCAATTTCATTTAGTTCATTAATTCCAATATCGTTAGTTCTCGTAGAACGTCCAATCAAAAACCCATTTCCAGTGTATACAATATCTCCTCCATCCATTTTTGCTTCTGGAGAAAGGAATTTTATTTCAAAATCCTGACTTAATCGTTCAGATATTGTATGTACTTCATTCACTCTTGATGGATGACCAGGTCTACATATCACGGCAAGATCATCGAAAATCACAGCAGTATCTTCTACAAAACAACAATCAGGGTGACCAGGTAATTCTTCAAGAATTTCAACCTCCACTCCAGACGTTCTTAACGCATCAACGTAACCCCGATGTTGCATCTTTGCAGCCTCTACTTTAGGAGGGCGGTCTCCAAAGAATTTAGAAATAGCACTATCGAAATTAGAAGAAATACTTCGAACCAAGGCTTTGTTTCTGGAGCGATCGAAAACACCGGGCATTTGGACTCCTCTATTCGTCTTTCAAGATAAGTCGCTTTTCATGCTTGTCCGCCAGTAGGGAATTAGCCAGTCGTTAGAGAGTTTCTTGTCCACCGGTGGGCATTATACTCAAATTTCCATCAGACCCTCTCAGTGCTGCACCTTCGGATATAGTAGCAAAAATTCCGATATCAGCAATATTATGCGACAATCCAAACCAAGGCCTTCCGTATTGATCGACCGACATGTCTAGGA
>NZTS01000001.1 GCA_002697105.1 Methanobacteriota archaeon
GGAAGGAACGAGCGTGGCAGGAGATTCTGGTGGTCCAACATTTGCTCTCATACAGGGAAAATGGCAAGTCATAGGTTTAACATCCCATGGTAGTGAAGCAGCAAATTATGGTGATGTAGCGTTCAATACTGCTGTATCAGTCCATAGTGATTGGATATGTAGCCATAATTCGATACAGGAAATACCAGGGTGTTAAAATGAATCAAAAATACCCAATTGTTGAAATTTTTCATTCAGTTCAGGGCGAAGGATTCCATACTGGAGTACCCCATGTATTTGTTCGATTTGGAAATTGTAATTTAAGGTGTGAATGGTGTGATACTGATTTTCTCACATATGAAGAAATTCCTTTGGGGGATATAGTTGAAAAAGTTCTATCATTTGATTGCAAAAGAGTAATTTTTACTGGTGGAGAACCTGCTATGCAAGATTTGGCAACTATTGGAAAAGTTTTGAAGGAAAACGACATCCATCTTTCTATTGAAACAAATGGAACAATACCTGTAGATTCTATAATTGATTGGATTTGTGTATCTCCGAAAGATCAAATGTACCCTAATTCCATAATTCGCCAAAGAATTGGGAATGAGTTGAAGGTAGTGTATTGTGGTCAAGATCTATCCATGTATGATGAACTAAAATTAGGCTTTAAGCATCATTACATTCAACCACTTTACATGGAAAACGATAGTATCGAATCAAATGGTAAGAGTTTCCAAATTGTAGAAGATTTGGTGAAGCGCTCTCCTGGTTGGAGATTGTCGTTACAGACTCATAAATGGATGGGGGTTTTATGATGTCTTCAAGAGCGGTAATGGCTTTATCAGGTGGAATGGATTCTACTTCTTTGCTTCTTAGATTGTTAGCAGAAGGCTATCATGTGACATGTATTAGCTACCGATATGGTCAGAAACACTCGATTGAAGTAAGTAAAGCAACTGAAAATATTGAACGATTACAGAAGAGAGGATTACCTGTCGAACAGAAAATTATTGATCTTACTTCAGCAATGAGTTCGTTTCACTCTGCATTAACCAATCAAAATTTTGTAATTCCTGAAGGACATTACGAAGAAGAACAGATGAAACAGACGGTTGTGCCTAACAGAAATGCGATTTTTTCATCCATTTTGTATGGAATGGCACTAAGTGTATCTTCAATTGAGGATTCGAATGTAGTGATTGCACTAGGTGTCCATAGTGGAGATCATGCAATTTATCCCGATTGTCGACCAGAATTTTACAGCGCTTTATCTACTGCATTTTCGATTGGTAATTGGGATTCTGAGAGAGTGAAATTTGAGTTGCCATATATCGACGGAGATAAATCTACAATCTTAAAGGACGCTCTAAGATCGTGTGATATTTTAGGTCTTGATTTCGATGAAATATTACGAAGCACTATCACATCATATAATCCTGATGAGCTGGGAAGATCTAGTGGAAAATCGGGATCAGATGTAGAACGAATTTTAGCATTCCATGAGATTGGTCGAATAGATCCAATCAAATATGTAGAATCATGGGAATCTGTGTTAGACAATGCTTTGAGATTAAAGAATGAATTCGGTGGATAATATGGCAAGTGAACAAGAGAAAGAATGGAAAAAGAGGCTAAGTCGCTTAGCATACAGAGTAACAAGAAATGGAGCAACAGAAAGGCCATTTACCGGAGAACACTATCTTGAAGAAAGAAACGGAAATTATCACTGTATTTGTTGTGGCCATTTACTTTTCACTTCAGAAATGAAATACCATTCAGGATGTGGCTGGCCGGCCTTTCATACTGAGCATGAAGATGCTGGTATCAAACGGATTATTGATCTCAGTCATGGGATGCGTAGAGTAGAAGTCAAGTGTAGTAAGTGTGATGCTCATCTAGGTCATGTTTTTGAAGATGGTCCACACGAATTTGGTGGGGAAAGGTACTGCATCAATTCAGTATGTTTAGATTTTAAGTTGGAGGAATATGAATGAGTAGATTTTTCTGTTCAAAGAAATATGGTCATGAAAGAGGATTCTCTGCAGCATTTAGACAATGGCGTGCAGACAGTCATTGTAGGTTTATGCATGGTTATTCACTGGAATTTGAATTTGTTTTCGGTTCAAAAAAATTAGACGAGAATAATTGGGTAGTAGATTTTGGTGGGCTGAAACATTTGGAAACTTGGTTGAGGCAAAATTTCGATCATAAAACATTAGTCGCATTTGATGATCCAAATTTTACTTTTTTTGAAGAAATGCATGAAACTGAAATTATCGATATGGTATCGGTTGAAGGAACTGGTTGTGAGATGTTTGCTAAAATGGCAATGGACTATTCAAGCGACTTAATTCAGAAAATTTACGATGATAGATGTTGGGTTGAAAGCGTGACAGTTCGTGAGCACGGTGCAAACAGCGCAACTTGCAAGAGATGAGATTATTCATCTTGATATTCTTCTAGTGCTTTTGCGGCANCTTTGAGAATTCCAAGTAAACGATGAGCTTCAAACTCATCCGGTCCGCTTCTCATCAATGTTCGAATTAATTGTTCTTCAGCACCACGTTTCTTACTTTCATGTAGAGGAAGTGATTTAGCAATTCGTGCAGCAGTTTCTCTCATAGTTCTNCGTTGATCTGGNTTCATCATTGNCTTTTCATCTTGTAACGTTTCATTGATTTGTGTGTGCATTGAATATGCTACAATTGTGACTGCATGGGACAGATTGAGTATTGGATATCCTTCCCATGATGGAATTGTCAATAGAAGATCACATTGACGTAATTCATCTTGCAGCAGACCCATTCCTTCAGGGCCAAAAACAATTGCTACTTTACCAGTTAAGCCCTGAAAATTTTTGATTAATTCATTAGGAGTAAGAAAATGTCTGAATTGAATTTTCGTTCCTAATTCGCGCTTCCCAGAAGTACCGATTACTAATGAGATGTCGCTCATACAAGATTCCCAATTCTCATGAATCTCAGCATTGTCTAGTACTGATTGAGCATGTTTGGCTCGTTTTCGTGTTTCTTCATCCCATTTACCTTCATGCCCTATNACTCTTAAGTTATTGAAACCAAAGTTTAGCATACCTCTGCATACAGCACCAATGTTACCCGAAAATGCAGGTTTCACTAAAACAAATACGATTTCGAGAGGGTATTCAGGTACAGGGATATCTAGTCGATTACCCACAGGGTTCGCCTCTAATCGCGACGTCTTTGTACATAGCGAGTGATGTATCCAGCAATCCAATTCCTCATTCGCTTGTTTGAAACATCAGAGTACTGTGCAACTAAGACTTTGTTGTTATCGAAATCTGCATTGAATTGATCAGGATACATTTCTACTAGAAGTAGCGCTCTGCTCTTGATAAAAGAAGGTCGAATATTACCCATTTTATGCACCATCCTCGTCATTTTCGTCATCAATTTTAACTTCGATGGGAAACCCTTCTTCTCGAGTAACTACTACATTGATTCGTCGAGGAGGTTTTTGCATACCTCTTTCCCAAATTTTATGATTAACAGTTTCATCAATCCAAATTGTTTCTTCGTTAGTGACCTTCATGTGACGAACAACATGGCGCTTTACTTCTTCCATCGCCCTGTTAGCCCGTTTTGTTCTAGGTACTTTCCAAGCTCCACGTAGAGGAATAGTCATTCTTCGTACATCGGCCATTTATTCACCTCTGAAGTTTAGATCTACGCCAATTATGGCGTTTTGGATGGGATTGTACCTTTCTATTGGTGCGCAGAATTACCCATACAGGGACACGGCGGTTAGTCTTAGCAACCTTGTTTAATCGCTGCTTTTTACCGAAAGTTTTCCTCGACGACATAAATTCACCTCATTACATTTCAGCACTTGCAACTTTACCAGCTACACGATCCAACAGTGAATGGGCAGCAGGGGTAATCACTCTTCCAAGAGTCTTACTTCCTGATGCATTCATTTTGAGAGTTGTAAGTCCAGATTGATCCAGTTGTTGAAGAATTTTTCTGGTTATGTTTCTAGATCCTGTTACTGCCTTGTTAGGTTTAACACCGCGATTCTTTACTCCACCATACATTTGGGCAAGATGATTAGTTCCTATTGGTCCATGGATAGCAACCTTACGGAGCATCGATGCAGCCCTAGTTTCCCACCAATCTTCTTGAACGGGTGGCATTTCTCGGTGAGTACCGGTCTTAACATCTACAGCCCATTCAGGAGGAGAAATCTTCTCAAAATTATCCATTTCAGCCCTTAATGCAGCAACCAATTCGGTTGGAGAAACATCACGGTAAGACGTCATCATATCACCAAAAGCATCTCGGCGACTTTCCCCGTGTATATGAACCCTGTGAGTTGACAGTCGACCATATTTTGACAATCTTTGCTTTGCTTAGGTAAAAAGCGCGGATTTGAAAGGGTGTTGGTTGTGGGTCGAACGTGCGCAGGGCCCTTAGTCAGAATCCAAATATGCTTCGAACCATTATTGGTCTCGGACTAACACTCGTTTTGATCCTTAGTTATGCAGTGTATTCTGCTACTCTTGACTCATCATTTTATCTTGCAAAATCCTCCAATCTCGAAGCGTCGTTAGAAGTAACAGAAGACCCAACTAACGGTACGTATTCTTTCGAAACTAATTCTGCCATTACCTGGTTGAACATCACAATCGATAACTCACCAGTTGGTACAACATTAGAAGTTTCATCTTTAGGAGGTGTATGGTGGCATCATCCTGAATTGGGAAAAAATGTTGGAGATACACCGTTCCAATGTTTTGCGCCTGATACTTCAGATTACGAGGGATTAGTGGAGTATTGTACTGAATCATCTACTCACAGAATTGATGTAGAAAATCAGACAGAAGAATTTAGAGGACTTCTATCTAATGAGTTACCTTTGTCGGGTTCATGGGCATTTATAGCAGAAAATTCGTCCGAAGCAGAAGAGATCGCTAATACTACNGTTACAGATTCTATTTTGCCACGAACATGGACNATTGAGATGTTAGATGAAAACGGTCAACAAGTAAATACCAGCGGAATGGGAGTTAGTGTGACGATTGTAGAGCACGAGATATTCGAAATTTCTCCTTATCGAATTGACCCTGTGACTGAAATGATTTGGGGAATGACCGCTTTGATTGGATGCTTTGGTATTGTACTTATTCTGCCTCTTTCACTTTATTTGGTTGCTGCTGCCAAATCAAAGAAAGCAGCTGAAATTAATACAATTAATGAATCTGAATAATTGCCGTGCTGTTCATTAAGTCGTTAGCAGATGGACAAATATGAACGGAACGCGAGGACGTCGGGCTCTTGGTTTGGTCCTGCTATTTGTGTTCGTTAGTATGCACCCGGTNGTTGATGCCACCGGTTCTAGAGCTGCTGTCGATGTTACCCCCTCTACCTTTACTACATCGTATGCNTCTACAACAGATGCTACTTTGTATGATTCTTTATCCCGATCAACATCTAATTTCAATCGTCCTGTCGATTTATGGATTATAGATGGAATGCTTGGTGTGCAGCATACTTTGACAGTAGGTGTAGAGAATCTTGGCACATCATCTGCTTCAAATGTAGCAGTAGAAATTGTTGTNCTGCATGATGAATATGACGGATTTGAGTTATTCAATACAACAGTATATGTTACTTCAATAAATGCTCAAAGCACACAATCAATATCAACCACTTGGATTCCAACATATAGCGGCAATCATACAGTAAGAGTTACCACAAATCATGCATCAGATACCAATCCTTCCAACGATGTAGGGTATTCTACAATCACTATTGGGTTCCTCTATGAAAGGTGTGAGTCTTCATCCACATGGAGTAGGACAGCAAATTGGCGCATAGATACAGATAATCGTTTAAACGGAGTATCATCNTGTAGAATAGGTGGAACTACAAGTACATCCAATTATGGAAATATGTGGACTGAGACTTTACGCAGTCCAACATTAGATCTATCAGATGCACACCAGAATCCGACAAATGGATATGGATTAGGGTTTTTTTATACAGGAAATGTTGCTCAGGGAGATACGCTACAGGTNAGAGTTTCTTCTGGTTCCAACGTTGCGAATTTATTACCNAGTGGGGGATTATCAGGGGAAGTCAGTGGACAACCATCCAGTTGGTTAATNCAGGTTAGTACTGTAGACGGTCGAGGAGTACCTTGGCTTGAGATTCCTCCTTCAGTTCTAGGTCCTCAATCGACAATAGAATTTATTTTCACATCTGATAGTACAGGCAACGAAATTGGATACTGGGTAGAAGATATAGTCATGTTTTATGATCAAAAGGCTTCTGCTTCTGAGTTCGGNCTCGACCTTCAAGGTTCACCATCATCAACATCTGCCAGGGGTGAATGGTCNGATATGGGGTTCTCAGTACGAAATACAGGTAATATNACTGATAAGTTTACACTTGAAGCTACTGGATTACCTGCAGAATGGGATTATCGTTTTACACATCCAAGCGGAAGTGGGCTATTATCTGGAACAGAAATTACAATTTTACCNGGTGAATCTAGGAATTTTAGATTACAAACTAAACCACCTGAAAGTGCTTCTACAGGATCTATTCAGGGTAACATAATTGTTCAAAGTGTTCAAGAAAATACTGCTACAGATTCTTTGTCTTTCAGTGCAGGCGTTGCTCCAAGATATGAATCTCAGTGGTCATCTATTTCTCCTTCTCCTAAGTGTGCTCCAGGAAACGTATGCAATCATCCTATGATCTTAGAAAATACAGGAGATGGTAGTGATACATTCATAATTTCAGTTGATGAAATTTCCGTTCCTAGTGGNTGGGCATTCGNTGTATCATCGACACAAGAATCGTCCATTACTCTTGAGCCTAGTCAAACAGAAGTAGTTGATTTTACGATGGCAATTCCATCAGAAGCGTTACCAGGTGAAACTGCTGTTGTGAATATAGTATCCTCGAGTCAGGCTGACTCTAATTCTGAAGTTAGGCAGCAGTTAANCATAGAAGCTAGCATGATATCAGACATTAGGATTGTAGAATCATGGGATTCTCTGGAAACACATATTCTTCCTGGTGAATCTATTGAATTAGAATGGGAAATTCACAATGATGCTGGACGACTAGATCAAATTGAATTTAATTGGACATTAGAGGGGGCTCAAACATGGACTGTATCCTTATCGGGTCCGTCCACAGCNTCTATTGCAGGGGGCTCTCATTCAACCATGAGAGTGTCTTTACATGCTCCAAATGATGGACATGCAGGAGATCCTGCACCAATTATTACTCCTGTTATTACATCTACAAAATCATCTATTTCGTTTAGCGGAGAATCAGTTACTGGACCTAGAATTGCTCAAGTCCATTCTCTTTCAATGGATATAGCAACTGATAATTTCGTTGCATTTCTCCCTGAGCAACCATCTCCTGTTCATTTCACTGTCAGAAATAATGGTAATGGTGTCGACAGAGTAAAGATTTCAGTTGATGGTTTACCTAATGGGTGGACAACTAATATGTTAGTTGATGGTGAAGTAAGTGACTCAACGTTTGAGATAGATTTAGGAGGATATGAGGGAGATGTCGCAAATATTACAATCATAATTGTTGCTGATGCTTCTATGAGTCCGGGTACTGAATTATGGCTTACTTTCATTGCTGACTCAGAGATTCAACCTCTAACATCCCCTCCATCTGTGATGCAAGTTGGTTATGTTGATGTCATCAAATCACATTATGTTGACCAATGGCACAATCAAATTGAGAATGTAAGGTTAGATAGTGTCGTTAATTCTAGTTATTCGATAACTAATACTGGCAATGTCATTGATCAGCAATTACGAACGAAAGTATCCATTTCACCTNTAATTCCAGGATTAGAATTGACTATTTTCATAGATGGGACAGAATTTACTTCAAATCAATTCATTCCATTAGAGATATCCCCAGGATCTAATAGTACAATTGATGTCTTAATTTCAATTGATGAAACACTATCACTAGGTACTGAAGTAACTGTAACAAAATACGTAATTGGGGGTGAATCAGAATCTCCACAACAATCTGAAGAAAAATTGATTTTTTCAATTACTGAAATGAGGGTATTGTCCTTAGGAAATCCCCCGCTTAGTATAGTTGAAATGGGCCCTAGTAGCAGATTAGATTTGTCTTTGGAAGTTCAAGGAAAATCGACTCAAGCTGAACAGGTATCTGTTTTCATAATTGCTCCCTCGGGAATAGATGTAAAATGTACTCCACAGAATGGTGCGGGCGTTCCTACAGTAACTATTCAACAATCACCTGATGTAAATGATGTTCAACAAATTCAATGCGAGGTGATTACTGAAGTAGATTATACAGAAGGAGAAATAGAATTTACATTAGTTGCATCTGATGATGAAATAATTGGAAAATTTACTACTCAAGTAAATAGGCCTCAAGTAGAGTCTGGTGGATTTGAAATTGCTGGAGCAGATCCAGTGGTAATTGGTGGATCATTGTTGATTATGGGGTTAGCTGTAGTATCTCTTTTTGTTGCACTAAGATTGAGAAATAGGATTTCTGACGATGATGAAATGGAATATTTAGCCGAAGATACGAATGAAGAATCAGAATATATCCCTGAACAAGTTCTCGCAAATTCATCTACACCTATGATGGTTGATTCAGTCTCTCAAATTACCTCAATACAACAATGGACAGATCAAAATGGATATTCATGGAGGACAATGAGTGATGGTTCAACTGAGTGGTGGAATGGAACAGATTGGGCCAAGTATTCTTGATCATAACGCCTCGAAAATATAGTATAACCCACTGCAAACAATACCAATCATAATTGCAAAATGGATCGTATCTGANTTTAGGCGTTCAAGAAATGATTTTCCTACTTGCACTCCCAATAATGCAGAAATTGTTAGAGGTAAAAGTAGACTAAAATTCTNAATAATTTCAGTTTCATTGAAAATTATGTAAACAGGAATTCTTGTTAAATCAACACACAATGCTAGAACACTTGCTGTAGCTGCATATGACATTTTATCACTTAATCTACGCTTGAGAAACATTGCTCTGAGCGCTCCTTGGTGGCCAGATAGCCCCCCCATAAAACCTGAACCAAATCCTCCAATTCTATCATTTGCTTCTGGTATTCTATATCCTGTCCATCCTTCACTAATTGTTAAAATTGGTAATATAACCAAAAATATTCCAATGATAAACAATAGAGGATCTTGTGGAACTTGGCTTTGAAGTAATGCGCCTCCTACAGCCCCAATTACCAACCATATACCATATCTTTTGAATGCTTCAAAATCAACATGTTCCTTTAGAACAATTAATTTCCAACCATTATGTNCTCCATGTATTATNGCAACAATTGCTACNGCTTCNTGTGGGCTAACTATGAAAAGTACCAACGGTGTAAGCATTGTAGAAAGTCCAAATCCAGCAGGAACTGTAAGCGCTGCAGCAATGAATGCAGCCAATGTAATAATAAAAATAATTAGAACATCCACTTAATCACCTTCAGTGTGTAACCATTCATAATCTAGTCCTGGTAAACTATGGCTACATATTCTATGTTTAATAATGGGTTTTTCAGTGTGAATTTCGATTAGACTACTTCTACCGAGTCCATCTAATGCTGTGCAAGTTCTCTCTTGTACTGGAGCAATTTCTTCCTTGAAGATTAGATCCAGTTGATTGCAAATCTCTTCAAAACTATTGGTCCCGTCGCAAAGTTCCCAAACAACGGTCATCAACGGATCCATTGGCCTTCTAAGAAATTTGGAACCACCCAGAATTCTATGAATAATTTTTTCAATCCGTCCAAAATTTTTGTGTGTAAATANAATTGCAATCCGTCCCTCNCCNCTAGTAGGCCCTCGNCTNGTATCATAACCCCAAGCAATTTCATTTCTTACAGGATAACAACCNGATAAATCGTTAGGAGTTAACATTCAATTCACCAATCCGACATCAATGTCCAAATTAATAGTACTACCATGAGTGAAGACCCAAGTATGGCAGAGAATCTAGTAAATTCTATCCTCTCAGTAAAATTTCTTGCCCACCAAGTAACAACTCCAAGGATGCTACAAATCGCCAAGATAAGCCACCAAAGTGGAGGGGGCATGGCTGTCTCAGATTGTCATANGAATTGAAGGAATCGGATGTGAATATAGGCGTCATTCATGAACTATCGATATAGCGACNAATCGTGGCTTGGTGGAATACCATTGATCAGTTCTTACATAAAGTAGGATATTTATGTGGGATGTCAATAAATAATTCATTATACAGAATCGCANTTGTTGAGTTNGTNTTACTANTCTTCATTATTCCTGCTATGTTACTACCTGATTCATTGAGAATAATTGGACTCATATCCGCAATCGTTTCTGCAATTCTGGTANTATCAGTACATCGAGTTTGGTCATCAGATGAGAAAAGAAGAAGAGAGATTGCNAATAGAGTAACTGATGGAAATCCAGACATTGGAAATGACCATAGAATCGATGTATTGGTTGCTAGTCTCCATCTACTAGTTATTGTTCCGTTATTGCTTCAAAGAGTTGATGACGTATTCGATGTTTATTCAGTAGATAATGAAAATTTCAGTGTGTGGTTTATGTTTGGAATGGATCTATTTTCTCGTAGTCTTCTAGATTGGGCCGAAGTTTATGAAATTCGATTTTCAGATGTAGATTCTTCTTCTATGGCAGGAAAGCATCTAATTCTATTTCTTCTTATTTCCATAGATTTGTTATTGATACAGTCAATCATTAGATTAATTGGTATACGTGGCACAATAAGGGAAGGAGTAAGTGCTGCTGCTCGAGATCCTGAAACTGCAGCTCGTATTGGTAAACGTGTGAATAAGGCCTTGCTGAAATCAATTTTTGATACAGACATAGTCGATGAAAAAAGGAACAGAATCAGGGCTCTAGCAATTACTGGAGGATCTAATGAGGTAGAGTCATTATGGAAACTTCTCTCTGACGATTCAGTAAGAACTGAAACTCTAGCGACAATAATTAGAATTGGAAAGATTGAACAATCTAATAGGTTAGTAAATTCATCTAATGTTACTTTTAGAGCATCTGCCCTACAATGGATGCTCTTGGCGTCTGACGGACCTCATTATCTTCAAATTCGTCGATTGGATTCAGATCCTTCACCCAAAATACGAATATCTGTTTTAGAATCACTAGAGGGCGCTCCGTTAGATATTGCTACTCCTTCAATAATTCGATCACTAAATGATACAGATGAGAATGTGCGAATTGAAGCTAGCAGGCAATTAAGGAGATTGTCACCAGATGAAATTCTTCAATATGCACCTAAAATNTTAGAGAGTAATTCAATCGGTTGCAGGATTCATGGAGTCGAAGCTCTAGCGGCTGTTGAAGATGGTCGAGTAGTGCCATATATTGTCAAAATGTTTGATGACGAAGATGAGAGAGTTAGAATTTCTGCTCAAAAAGCAATTGAACATCTCCAAAGATTGGCTAAATTAATGGAATCAAATTAGTGATGAATTCATCTATCTGGCAAGACCATCAATCATGGCTTCAATTGTGTCTGGATTAGCATCTTTGTTTTTACCAGATACACATGATCTGCCCATTACATCGGCACCAATGAAGGAAAACTGTTGACGCATTGCCATTATGACATGAGTACCTCCTCCTCCGCTGTGTGTGCCCAAACCAACAGGTTTACCTGTACACATAGTACGAAAACTCTGCCAATCTAAAGACATCCATGCTATTGCATTATTCAGGGTAGGAGGATATGATCCATTATATTCTGGGGCAAGAACTATCCATGCATCAGAATCAGTCATTGTTTGAATTAATTCCGATATATCCGGTGTTTCCTCAGGGTTTTTTGAACGTGCAACTGTAAACAATGGTAGGTCCAATTCTGACAAATCAATAATTTTTGCATCGTGACCTTTAGATTCTGCAGTTGCAGAGAACATCTCTGCTAATTCATAATTAGTTCCTGAAGTTGCAGTGATGATNAGAAAGCGGGCCATGTCCCTCGCACATGTTATCTGTACTTCATACATTCTTCTTTAGTGATTGATATGATGTGCTCAGATTCAGAGAACGCTTATTGCCGAACAGAATTACGCAACCTCGTTACTATGGTCTCGCACGGGCATGAACACTGTCCACATTGTGGTGTTGAACTTCAAGGGGATGAACCTCTATGTCCTTCTTGCTCCGGTGCATTATTTGGAGTTGCAAGACAACAAAGTAAGACAGAAATTGCTAAAGACACAGCAAAAGAAATTGCCAGTCGTACTTCGGACGCGATTTCATCTGTATCACAAAAGGCTAGTGCATTGGGAAGAACAGCCATGTCGACTGTTGGAGCGGGAATGGAAAAAGCTTCAAGTAAAATTGGAGATATTAGCATGCCTACAATAAACTCTACCAATCAATCAGATGAAGGAACAGGTATGATTCCAATTATGGATGCTCAAGATACAACCGACTCTAATCCAGATGAAACTATTACTCCAAGAATTACTGAAACTATGGATGAGACTTCTAGATTAATATCTGAAGGAGAAGCATTAGCAGCAGCCGGAAAACCTGGAGAAGCATCAGAGAAGTTCAGAAATGCAATCGCAACAGACCCAACAAATGCAGATTGTTGGTTCAATCTTGGTGTAGTCCAAGAACAAATGGGAAATGCGGATGAGTCGATTAAGTCATTCCAAGTAGCGCTGGTTCACAAATCAAATCATGGCCCAGCAATGGCNAATTTAGCAGTATTAATGGATGCAATGGGTGATANNGGCGCTTCAAAAATGGCTCAGCAAGCATTAGAACACTTTCCTGGACACCCTGTATTAATNCAGATAAGTAATTCTCATACCCCNACCGCTTCCGAATCAATAGTTGAAGCTATACCTTCNGAAACAGCAGTAGAATCAACNGNTGAAGATTCTGAATCTCACNCTTTTACTCCTACCGCNGGTNTAGTTATTGGTGCTAATACTTCTTCAGTAAATGATGAATTAGATTCAATTGACGANCAATTAATCGAAGTAAATGATGATGTTGAGGNCCAAGNCCNTACTGAAGAATTAGANCNTAAATCAANNGAAATAACGTCCTCAGAGATAGTTAGTCCTGAATGGGGTAATGAACAGGATATGCAGATGAATCGAGCAGCGGATATGTTGAGNAGTGGGGATAGCCTAGATGTCATAACNATGATNGAAGGAGAATTCATTCAAAANTATAGTACGCANGCTAGACCTCATAAAATTCTTGGAGCCGCATATGCACTTCAAGACAGAGTTGAAGATGCGATTTCATCATTTACAACTGGTCTGAATCTTGATAATAATGACGCTCCTGGGTGGTATAACCTTGGACGGTTGCATATTAGAAATGGATATCCCGATGCTGGATTTACGTGTTTTAGAGCATCACAAATGGTAGATTCGAGTCACGTTTCCTCTGCAAGAGCGATAGTTGAGCATCTACGTCAAACTGATGATTACTCTAAATTGGTTCCAGCATGGATTCATTTGTCCACATTAGAAGATCTAGGTGAATCTTCTTCTGAATTAGCGAGGATATTGGTAGAAATTGGTGAAGGAGAGACAATTATGATTGAATCTAATCCAGATTTACCCCGTACATTACCTGAAGGTCCCGAACTCGGTGAAACTGCTGTTAATTTGTTGAAGGATGAACAAACTGAATTGATGGTTCGTGCTCTTTCATTATCTGGTGACCATACAGAGGCTACTAGAATTTNNAAATCAATTTTAGAGAGAAATACAAATGACCCATCAGCATGGAGATTAATGGCTAAGGTGCTAGAGTCACAAGGAAACTCAGATCGTGCTACTCAATGTCGAGATAAAGCGAATAANCTAGANGGTGGATTAGTTCTTTCAACTCAAGAATTAATCGAACCAGAAGTTCAAACAGAAATAGAAACAGAAATTTCAGAACCTATTGAAGTAATTACGGCGAATGAAAATAATATTGATACAGAAAAAGATGAAGTAGATCCATGGGCAGACTTGGTAGCTGATGAAAAAATTGAGGAGTCGNCTCAAACAAGTTCTGTAATAGAATCAGAAGTTTACACTCCAGAATCTGCTGATTCAATAGTCGAAGATACCCTTATTGTCCCTCCTACTATTGAAGAGACATCCATTTCTGCCTCAGACCTGTTAGCACCAGTAGAACAAGACAGCACATNTTCAGAACCAGANTNAAAGCCAGAAGTTGATTTGGCGAAAGCAGCATTGGATGCTGCATCAAAAATGATTCCAGATTCCTATGTGGCAGCATCTTCAGATTCTGGAGCAATGTCTAATTCTTCTGTTGAATGGTACAATAAGGCATTATTCCTAATGGAGGACAAGAAATATAGTGAAGCACTCTCATGTTTTGACAAAGCTTTAGTTGGATCTGCAGAAGACGAAGATTTAGCAATCCGTGTATTGAATGGAAGAGGTCATGCATTTTANTATATGGAACAATACCCTGAGGCNATNAAAGCATATTTTGAAGCTATGAGAATCAACAAGGATAAGGTTACNGGAGCTACATTATACAACATGGGCACNGCATATGCATTTGTAGAATTATATGATGATGCAATNAAGTGTTTCAAACAAGCGATGCCGAGAGGATTGGAAGATGANCANAAGAANATGTGCAAAGAACAGATTAAACGATGTAATGAATTACAAAANATCCAGAAGAGAAAATTAAGTCGTTAACGTNTAACAATATTCACAACCACAGATTTTGANGTNGGAGTGTTACTTGAATCTGCAACTGAATCNAGAGGAATTAGTACATTTGCCTCAGGGAAATAAGTTGCAATATTTCCGCGAGGAATTGAGTATGGAACTACTTTCCATTGTTNTGCATATCTCTCAATACCAGAGAATTTACTGACNAAATCTATNTCTTCAGATGGCTTAATACCCTCATTTTCCATATCNATAGGATTCATCAGAACAATCCTTCTAGCCTTGTATACTCCTCTGTANCTGTCATCCATTCCGTAAATGGTAGTGTTATATTGATCGTGTGAACGAATAGTCATCATTACGTATCCATCGCTGTTATCGATTGTAGATAATTTATCAGAAATAAATTCAGCAGAACCAGAGGGTGTTTTCCATGTTGGGCCATCCCGTGGCCCATTAGGTAAATAGAATCCTCCTTCCTCTCTTACACGTCGATTATATTCATCAAAACCAGGAATTACTCTTTGGATACTATCTCTAATTAAATCATAATCTGTTGTAAAAGCAGACCAATTAATAGGACTAGTTCCGAATAATGCATTACCTATTGAACATGTTATTGCAACTTCAGATTTAAGGAATTTAGAAGCAGGCTTCAACCCTCCAGTTGAAGAATGTACAATCCCCATACTATTTTCAACACTGACGAATTGATNACCACTTTCTTGTTGATCAATTTCTGTTCGTCCTAGACATGGTAAAATTAAGGCTTGCTTACCAGTAACAAGATGACTACGGTTAAGCTTTGTAGAAATTTGAACTGTTAGACCAATATTCGATATTGCTTTGGCAGTAGTTTTTGTATCCGACATGGCTGACAATAAATTACCTCCCATACATAGTAGAACATCAAACTCATTCTCTAAAGCTCCTTGAATGAGTTTGACAGTATCGACTCCAGAATTTCTAGGAGATGTAATTCCAAATTCATTATCAATTGCTGAAAGAAAAGATTCTGAAGGATGATGATTAATTCCAACTGTTCTATCTCCCTGAACATTACTGTGCCCTCTTACAGGACATACTCCTGCTCCAGGTCTACCGAAATGTCCCCCTAATAAGAGTAAATTAACAATATCGTGAATAGTTGAAACAGAATTTTTATGTTGTGTAATCCCCATCGCCCAGCACACAATCATACTCTTCGATTTAGAGATTATATTCCCAATTTCTAGGATTCTATCTTTGGAGATGCCAGACATTGATACAATGTCGTCCCATCCGGTTTGATTGAGATGATTAACAAAATCATCGTATCCATTCGTATTTGATTTAATAAAATCATGATTTTGTGAATCGTTTTCTAGAATAATCTTAGCAAATCCCTTGAACAAAGCTGAATCTCCGTTGATTCTTACGGGGATATGATCGTCTGCGATCTGAGTCCCTCTTCCTAACATACCAAGTATTTCTTGGGGATGTTTGAAGCGTTTCATTGCAGCTTCCTCTAATGGATTAATGGATAGAACAGATCCTCCATTTCGTTTACATGATGATAATGCTGATAGCATNCTTGGATGATTAGTGCCGGGATTCTGGCCTACCACGATGACTAAATCAGCATGATCAAAATCTTCTAACGTAACAGTTCCTTTACCAATACCTATCGAACGACTCAATGCAACACCGCTACTTTCATGACACATATTCGAACAATCTGGCAAATTGTTTGTGCCAATTTGCCGAGCCAATGTGCCCCATAAGAAAGCAGCTTCGTTAGAGCAACGTCCTGATGTGTAAAGAGCCACACGTTCAGGTGTGTCTAAATTAATCGAATTTGCAATTATATCGAAAGCTTCGTCCCATTGAATTGGAGAATAATGGTCTTCATTAGTATCCAAAAACATAGGCTGGGTTATTCTTCCCTGTTTATCCAACCACATATCAGATTGTTCAGATAATGAGGATACTGAATTTTCTGAGAAAAAATGGGGTGTTACTCTAGAATTAGTAGCTTCTGTAGCAAATGCTTTAGCACCATTTTCACAAAACTCAAATCCACTTCTGTGGTTATCTGGATCAGGCCAAGCACATCCTGGACAATCAAAACCATCAAACCTATTCACAGATCTCATGGTTTTGAGGGTTTTAGAAATTCCAGTCTCATGTATTCCTATCTTGAATGAATTAGTTACTGCCTTTAATCCAGCAACTTTTTTTGGAGGATTTTTTACGACTAATTTCTCTTCCTCTATGGGTGTTGTTGCACGCACAGGGGATCTGGACATGTTTGNGAGTAAGGGAATTATTACTTGACGCCATCGGCGNNAATTATTCTATGAGAGCCAGTCATACATGTAAAGCGACGATCCCGAGCGAATACAATTAGAGATAAATCATGAAATGAAGCCAAGTCGATCGCGGCTGTAGTAGCAGAACCGACAGATATGAGAATTGGTATGTTAGAGCGAACAGCTTTTTCAACCATTTCATAAGAAATTCTACCAGATAGAGANACTATTCCATTTGACAGTGGCCAGGCATTGATAATTCTTTGATGTCCTATCAGTTTGTCAAATGCGTTATGTCTTCCAACATCTTCCATAATGGACAACATATCACCATCTAGATTCCATAGTGCTGCAGCGTGAGTGCCACCCGTTGATTCGAATAAATTTTGGCCATCACCAATTTTTTCAATGATATTTCTAATTATATCTGAATGAATTTCTATCTTAGGCATAGTATCGCAATCAGGTATGGGAACAATTTCGACATTATCTCTTCCACAAATTCCGCATGAAGATGTTGAATTCTGTAAGCGTTCAGAATTAGTATTAGAAATAGACACATGAACGGAATTAGATGAAATATTAATTTCGGGTATTTGCTCATTATCTAGCAGATCACCAGATGAAATCATTAGACCAATTATTAATTCCAAATCATTTCCAGGGGTTCTCATTAGAGTGCCATACAATTTTCCATCATTTCTATCTGAAGTAGTTTGTAGAGGAATTTCTACAGCAATTGAATCAATTGTTGGAACAGATTTTCCAATAGAATATTTGATTCCTGGACGCTGGTTGGTCTCGTCCATATTGACAGGAAATGACGTTAAGTCATCAAACCATCCATGAATCGTTGCTGAGATTCATATATGGCCGACTCTACGGACACCTATGGGCTTAATCGATGGAGACTCTTTTGCGTTGCCGATGGCAATTCAAGTTGATGTCGTCGAAGCAAGAATTGATGCCTCTGAAAGAGCTATAGTAGCTATGAAAGAAGCAATGGCAGATGATATTGACACACATATTTTACTCGTTTCAGTAGAAGCGGGAGGTTGTTCAGGGCATATGTATGACATGCAAATTATCAAACGTCCTGAAGATATTTCATCTTTCCAATCATTTGTTTTTGATGGAATTACAGTCATGGTTCATGATAAGGATAGTTCGACATTAAATGGTATTATTTTAGATTACAAGGACACATTACTGGGTGGCGGATTTCAGATTGAGAATCCTAATGCTGACAAATCTTGCGGCTGTGGACAATCATTTGGTTGATTTTATGAAATCCTACCGCCTNCATTCTGCGGATATATCTGTTCTTCTTGGCCCAGATTCACTAGACGTCCTACATGCAGTTACCACCCAATCAGTNTCTAATCTCTCAGATAANACCTGTACATATGCTAGTATTCTAAATTCGAATGGTAGAATGATTGATAGAATATTGATTTGGAATTTAGTAGATCAAATTGCTATTATACACCTAGAAGGTTGTTCAGAATCAACTAGGAAATTATTATCTAAATCTGTTTCTTGGAANCAGGATGTCAAAATTATACCTCTAGATTCTGGATTTTCAAGTATTTGGCAATATGATTCACCAGAAAAAGTTCCTATGATGGATATTACGATTGATGGACAGGTTCACACTTGCTCAATAGATCAGTCAACAAAAGTCCATCTAGGACCAAACAGTGATATCAATCAATTAGCTGCAAAATTAGACAATGACGGAGCATTATCATTGGATAATGAAGGAATAAGATTACATCAAATTTTGAATGGAATTATTGATGGAGAAATTGTAAGAAATTACAAACCTATTCCGCTTGAAGTAGCTCTTAGTGATGATATTTCATTTACAAAGGGATGTTATACTGGGCAAGAAATCATTGCTAGAATGGATGCTAGAGGAGCCTTATCTCGAACACTTGTAACTTTTTCATCAACCAGTTTACTAGACTTAGGAAATCACAGAGTTGTTGGTGGCGGTAAATTAATGCTTTTTGACTCAATTAGTCATGATGGAATAAGTTACAATTTAGGTTTAGTACATCCAGATATTGCTGATGAAGGTGTTGAATTCGAAATAGATGAAATTTCATGCATTATTCTTACAAAATGGTGATAACAAACTATCGCAATACATTAGAACAAGGTCTTGGAGGGTAAAATATGGAAACAACTGGTCGGCGCTCTTCCATCATGCTAGTCTTGCTTATGGTTTTGATGGTTTTTTCGCATTCTGCAGGAGCAACCATTAATCCTGAAATCAATCATAGTGTAATTGATTCAGCACTTATTGATTCAATAAATTCTGACCATAATAAAGTCCANCCAGTAATAGTACAGTTCTCTGAGGAGATNGATTCTCACATCCGTGCTTTTCTGATTACAATCGATGTTGCATTTGAAGACGAATCTCAATTGTTGAATGGAGGATTGGCGAATATGGATGCAAAACAGATAGCACATCTAAGTCATCACCCTAGTATCCGTTTTCTTGAACTGGATCGTCCACTTGAAACATTCTACCTTGAAGAACCAATTAGAACACCCGAGCATATAATGATGCATGAAACCACACACGTTACCAATGCTACTACTGCATGGAGTAGAGCTATAATCCAGCGCGATGGATCTGTAAAACTAACAGATACAGGAGCATTTGCAGAATGGGACGGANATGGTACTACTGCAGTAGATCTTGATACAGGCGTAGATGCCGAACATCCAGATTTTGATTATGCTGGTCCTTGGAATGGTGATAAAGTGATATATTCTGCTAAGCTTGATCCCAATGGTTGGACAGAGACCAAGAATTCGGACACTTCATCTGGTCATGGAACTCACGTTGGCGGAACTATCGCTGGAAATGGTGATGTCTCGGGTGGACGTCGACTTGGTACTGCTAAAGGGGCTCAATTGGTGGCATTAGGTGCAGGTGATTTAGTATCAATATATGGTGGCGTACAAGGCCTAGAGTGGGTGTATGAACATAGTCGTCCAGGTAATAATCCTAACAATATCCGTGTTGTTTCTAATTCATGGGGGACAGATGGGGATTACGCTCCTCAGAATGCAATCACTACTCTTACAGATGCTCTAACATTCGATAATGGAGTAGCAGTGATATTCGCTGCAAGTAACAGTGGAGGTTCAGGTGCTGAAGATGACAGTGATTTGAGAACAAACATTTACGCTAATACTCCATCTGCGATTTCCATTGCTGCATTGACACATGATGGTACAGCAGTTACATCATTTAGTAGTCGAGGATGGATGAGCCAACAACATACCTGGCCAGATCTTGGCGCACCTGGTAGAGATATTTGGGCTACTGCCCCCAGAAGAACTGCAATCGATGCCTCAACTAGAACTCAAGGCGATCTCTACTACATGGCAATTAGTGGCACTAGTATGGCAACTCCTCATATTGGTGGTATTGCCACACTTCTGATTGATGCGGCTCCATCATTGGGTGTTGCTGATTACCATCGTGAAGATCACGATGAAGGTATTAGCTTGGTAACTGGATCTGAACCACAAGGATTGCAGATAGAGGGATGGAATATAGCCAATGAGACTAGAATTCATGAGGTTGAACTTGTGATGGAATTAACTTCTAAATATCTACCAAATAGTTGTGAAGATGGAAATGATGAGGATTCTTGTGATGATATTCCTCAGAATGAATCCTGTTACGTTTCTTTGACTGGTAAATGTCATGACTGGCGTGTTGGTCACGGCTTGGTAGACGTAGATGAGGCATTAGCTTTAGCAAGAACTCTTGAATTAATGAGAGATACGGATGGTGATGGATTTGTTGATGATAATCGTCCCACTGTTTGGGATGCATATGAACAATATCAGGGGATAATGAAAACAGTAGAAATTCCATTATCTACAGATAGATTAGTACATACATGGAAAGGTGAATGGAGTCATTTCAATAATGGGCCGTCTGGTACCTTCGGAACATATTCTACAGACGATCGTCATTATACCTACATCCCAAATGGCACTACTCGTATGGACGTTGTGTTCGAAGTAGTTCAAAGAACACTAGAGCACGGAGATATTGGACAACATAGTTTGACAATTGACGTTGGGGAGAATGGAGAGAATGATGCTGGTACAGGAATTCGGAATGGAGATGTTGTGAGTTATTCATTAGATATTGATGAATCTCAATGGAATCAATTTGCTGAGTTTGATGTAATTGGAAATGGAATTACACTATTACCCATAACTTCGATAGATGATGAATTTTATGAGCCNTTATTTGCTTATACGGTTTCTGCTGCATTGACAATTGACATTTCATCACCAGTTGTTGTCGAAGTTGTACAACGGCCAGATGGATATACAGACTTAGATCCTACAACGCCTTCTGAAATGTACGATCAATCCTATTCTGGAAATTTATTGATGCTAAGAGGAGTGTATGATGAATCAGAAATATCAATGTATGAAGANAAAATATTATCGCAAACAGAATCATCCATTCTTCTATACCTCTTAATAACAATCTTAGTATTATTTACATCTGGTGCAACGGCATTATTTGTTTCTAGATACTCAAATTCAGATAATGAAGAGTATGAGTATATCGACAGTGACGATCTTGAAGCAGAAGGAGCGGCTTTAGAAGCAGACTTAGTATCAGTAGGTGCATTAAGTGCTGGTGATGATTAGAGTTCAGGAATTTCTGGTCTATTGATTACCGACATAGCAGTAGGAGCAGCNGCTATTTCATCAAAACTCAAGTCATCTTCAATTGTGTCCTNTATNTCTCCTAGTCTTCCTAGACTAATGAGTGACATTTCACCNCCTTTGCGAATATATGCGTATAATTCTGGATCATTTTGTTCAATTACAGCATTAACGAATTGTGAGCCAACATAATCACCGCGCCTCCTATTATATGCGAATTCGATAAGCAATCCGATAATTGCAGCACTGTATAATACAGCTATCACTGAAAGTGAAAATTGTACTGGTGAATCAAAAGGAGTAAATTCAGGTGTTCTGATTACCATGAACATTTGACGAATTACAAGTGCAATTAATCCAACTCCAACGATTGGTCGAATTTTTTCTTGAACGAATGATTCTAATGTAATCATTCTACGTTCTGCAGTCGCTGCGAATACTAAAGGGCCACTAACAGCAGCTGATAGAACAGAAGTAAAAGATGCTAAAATTACGTAGATTATAACAGAACAAAATATAATCCAATAAAATTGGAATGGGAGATACAAGGCAACAAGATATGCAAATAATCCTAGTAATACCGGAGTCGGTAGTCTATGTACTGAAACCAAGACAGGGTCTAATCGAGTGCTTCCCTCGTAGGGGGGTCGGACTCCTATTACTTGCCAATCAGTAATATTAGTCACAGTCTGGAGTATGAACATCAGAGCCTTCAGTCTGATTAAAATAAATTCAAAAAGGGAAATAACAGGATAAATGATTAATCCTACAGGAAATGCAATGAACGATATCGCTGGAGATAATATAGCAGCAGGAACTAACATGAAATGTACAATGTTGAGAGGGAATAACATTGCAGTTTCAATTCTTGATTGTCTATCTTTATCGATTTGATTCATTCTAGCTTCTTCATCTAATGCAACACGATATTTTCTGAGTGTTGATCCTGAATTCAACACTCGCCTTACTGCTTCTCGATATCGAGAATGAGATGCTTTACTCCCTAACCAAGATTTGAAGAGTGAACTGACTGGAACTGCCGCAAGTAATGGCAAGGCCAAAAGACCCAGTGACCATAGTAAGGCCGCAGTGTCCATGTGACTAGGCAACTATTCTGCAATATGATTATGGCGGAAGGCTACGATGGTAGAAGTATCAATTGAGCCAAAATTGTGGGAATCAGTAGATGCGGTTGGGTCGGGATTATCTCCTTCTACAACACATGAATTATCATTTATATCTACAACTCTTTTAACTAACAGAATTTTAGTATTAAATGGATTAGGGAATACAATAACGTCACCAATTTCGAGAAGTTGTCCAGTATATCTCTGAAATTCAACTATCTGTCCATCAATGAAATTAGGCCACATACTATTGCCAGATATTTTCACTGGTAAAGTTTGCATTTACTCAACTTGCTCGGATCCAAGGAACTTCTCTTCCCTTAACTCCCCAAAATAGATGATGAATTTCTTCAATAGCGTCCATTAATTCTTGAGCATGAACAGAGGATACTTCTACNTTGCAGGCACTACATAATTTAGCAGCCATCCAAAAAGTTTCATGCAAATCTGGGTGGTTTTCTAGGTGTTGTGGTTTGAAAAAGTCTGTCCACAAAACTAGTAATTCATCCTTACATTTCTGGGCTTCTTCTTCCTTGATTGCTGCATAACGACTCATGGTATTGATATATCCTGCAGAACCACAATCACTACCATGATTTTCAGCAAGTGCAATCATCTTGTTTGTCATTGACTGAACCGCTTCTCCAGCGATTCTAGCGCTAGCNGGGTCGTATACCCCACACGGTCCATCACAATGTGCATTTGCNTCAATCAAGAACTCTTCATGTTCGTCCATAAAACTCCCAGAACAATCATGTTCATGAATTCTTTGAATATATGCTGAATGATTTATGAAAAGAGTATGTTGATGGAGTGTACCGTTAACCGATGTTCATGGCTAGGATTGCAATCACAGATGGTCTCTCTGAATCAGCAATAGANTTACTGATAGATGCAGGTCATGAAGTGGATTTATATCCAGAAAATTTAGATGGGTTTGATGCAGTAGTAATACGTTCTGCGACGAAATTGACGAAGGATGTAATCGAATCAGCCTCTACACTTCGTCTAATAGGTAGAGCAGGAGTAGGTGTTGATAATATCGATTTACTAGCAGCAACTACCGCCGGAATCTTAGTTTGCAATACTCCGAGTGCCTCTACCCAATCAGTAGTTGAGTTAACTATTGGTCACCTACTTGCATCAATTAGATACATACCTACTGCTGACAGNGATTTGCGTAAAGGAGAATGGACGAAAAAGAAACTGAGAGGCACTGAATTATTTGGCAAAAGAATAGGTTTCATTGGTTTTGGCCGTATTGCACAAGGTGTGGGAAGGGTGGCTAATATTCTCGGAATGGAATTACATGCATATGATCCATATTTACCGCCTGAAGTAGCATTAGAACAAAATTGTACTTTACATGATGATGTAAATGAAGTTTTCAAAAAATGTACTCATATCGCAGTTCATTGTAATTTAACNAAAGAGACACATCATTTAGTTAATTCACATACCTTGTCTCTTATGCCAGGTATTGGTGCAGATGGTATCAGATGTGGTAATCATTTAGTATCCTGTGCTAGAGGAGGAGTAGTGAACGAGGACGATGCCCTTTTGGCACTTGAAGAGGGTACTCTCAATTCTTGTGCATTAGATGTTTTTGAAAATGAACCGCAAACTCAACACCCTATTCTAAACCATCCAAATTTTCATGGTACCCCACACATTGGGGCAGCAACTCATGAAGCTCAGCATCGTATAGGTGTNGAAATGGCTCAAGTATTAATCTCATTTTTTAANGGTGATACTCCTAAATCGGTAATAAATCGAGATGTATTAGATTAGTTACTCAATTTTGTGCATTGATGTGAGAATTTGTGTAAATTCAGTAATTGTTTCTGGTATAGTGATACCAGTAATTGGTGCAGCCAAACTGGTACCTGCATCCGCTTTTGCCTTCCAAACCATCGCATTAAATGAAATGATTTCATTCGTAATACCAGAATCGAAATTAAAATCCATTTCAATAGGCTGAGGATGTTCTCTGACATCAACGGCGGAATTATTGTACATGGTTGTAGTAATATGGTGCGTAAATAAAGGACAAACGGGTGAAAATATAGTCATCAAATCCCTGAATATTCTATGAATTGTCCATGCTGCGGATTGATCACCATCATACAACCTCTTTTTTACCATTTCAAGATAGTGGCTTGCCAATATACCGGTACCAAAGGTTTTGATAGATTGAGTCGCGTTGTAAATGTCAATATTATTCCATGAATCCTTTACATTAGTAAGCATAATACCAAATTCACTNAATATCCATTTNTCTTCTATGTTTAGGTTAGATGGTATCTTAGAAAGATCGTTAGGTACATCAAATTGGGAAGCAAATCTAGCTACGTTAAACAATTTAGATAATACACCAAAATATCTCGACTCTATTTCTTCAGGATTGATATGAAAATCATCTCCTACTTGGGCGTCGCATGCCTTCCACAATCTGAAGCACTCTGAACCAATCTTTTTTGCAGTTAAGTGTACTTGCTTTCCTTCTGGACCCTTAACTTTCCAAGANCCTGTTCGACCTCCAGCTCCACATTCAAGAACAGAATCTGCATCAATACCATTTCCTAACGATTTGGACATTTTTCTTCCCCAAGGGTCCATTCCTAATCCATCAATCCAAACATGTTGAAATCCTGGTTTATCCAGTAATAATGTAGATTTTAACAAAGTATAGTACAGCCATGTTCTAACAATTTCTTTACCTTGAGGTCTTAATCCAGTAGGAAATGCATTTTCAAAAACATCTGGCTCATTCAGATATCCCGATACAAATAAGTTAGAATTGGAAGAGTCCATCCATGTATCGAACACCTTTTCCTCTCCTCTCAAATTACCTAATTCTGATTTCATTTCTTCGTACGAACCAAGGACCTGTCGAGTATTCCTGTCAATCACTAGACTGTCCTCTGGAGGATCTTGATACCAAGGTTGAACGTATGTACCAGAAGGTGGAACAATTATTCTTGTTTCAGTAGAATCATACCATATTGGGATTTCAGTGTGATACCATCTTCTTCTGGAAATTGGCCAATCAATAGTAATATTCTGCATCCAATCAATAAGGAACTGTCGATTTCGTGGNGGGTGAAATGTAATTTGTTCAGACAATTCAGATACTCTATCGAGTACATCAGTTTGTTTAACATACCATTCTTTTAGNAAAATAATTTCTATTGGATTTTTACCACGTTCAGACACTGGTACATCCTGCATTTTTGTTTCAATTGCATGGATTAAATTAGAAGAATCTAGTGTAGATATTACATGTTCCCTAGCTTCTAACACAGACATGCCTTCCAACGGTCCGGCAATAGAGGTCATATTTCCTTGAAGGTCAATTGCCTGAAATGGTGTGAGACCTAATTCTCTGAAAACTGAAACATCGTTTTGGTCTCCAAATGAACAAACCATCAAGATTCCAGAACCAAATTCACTCTTCACAGATGGATGAGTAGCAATTTCAACAAAATTATCTCTACCATTAACGGAAACTGGCAACTTAACCTTCTTACCAATCAAATGTGAGTATCTAGAATCATCNGGGTGTACAACTACTATCCCACATGCACAAATTAGTTCAGGTCTGGTAGTTGAAATAATAATCTCTTCTCCATCTTCTGTTGTCCATTTTACGTCAACTAGTTGTGTCTGTCTACTCATTCTTTCAACTTCAGCATCAGCAATGGTGGTTCCTTCAACTGGATCGTAGAGATTTGGTCTTAGATCTTCTATGATATGCCCTTTCTTGAATAATTCAATGAATATTGATTGAGTAACTGCTCTATAATTTGGAGCATCAGTCAGATATTCACGATCAAAATCACAGGAAAGTCCAACTCGTTTAGCAGTATTTCTCATTGCTTGCGTATATTCTTCAATAGTTTCTTCACATAAATCAAGAAATTCTTGCCTACCATATGTTTTCATTTTTCTACCAGTATTTTTTTCTACAGTAAATTCAATATTGATTCCATTTCGATCTACTCCCCANGGAAAATATACTTCTTTACCTAGTAATCGTTGACTCCTTGCAATNACATCAATCATCGAATATTGTGCTACTGCTCCAATATGCCATGTGCCACTGGGATAAGGTGGAGGTGTATCGATTACGAAAATCTCTTTACCTGATTTTGGATNAAATACATATCTTTGATTGTCTTCTTGATAATGATTTTCTTGAATTCTCTTTTCAAGATCAATTGACCAACGTTTCTCTTCGATACGGGGCTGGCCCATGTGATCACTGTNCATCGGTGAAAGGTTACATTCTTGACGATTGCGAAATAATCGACTAAGAATATCCCAGTAAAGCGCAGTGTTCAAACGTCTCTGAGCAGTGTAAGGGGTGGTGGAGTAGTGTCAGGGCAGGGAGATGCATCCAATTCTGATGTCTTATCAGATGATTCTGACAAACTAAGTGTTACAGATTCTATAAAAAATCGTTTTGAATCATTTGATAGAGTCGCTACTATTGATGCAGTAATTGCTGCACCTGGAAAATTAAAGAGAGAATTAAGTTCAATGTCTGCATCTAGCATTCTTACTAGATTTCCTCTGATTACTGTGTTGGGTTGTTTATTACTCACATTTGTCGTTGGACTAGAATCAGGCATGAATGATTGTAGGCGAGGGTGGTCAAGTTCAAGTGATGATGTAGAAGGATCTCAATGGTATGGTGCCGGTTGTTCACAAGATCCTTCTCTGAACGTTAACGGAGAATTAGAAGTTTATTTGCCAGAAGATAGCCCTATTACTGGCGATATTGCTCGAGTCCAAGGTGATTGGACAACGAATGTTATGGTAATATATGTCGAATCTGAGATGACGAATGTTACAAATTATACTATTCTAAAACAAATGGATGAAGTGGAAAGACGATTGAATGTTCATCCAGAAGATAGAGGAGAAGAAGATAACGTAATAGCAATTTTATCGATATCTACTGTTATNAAAGAAGTTAACAGCAGTGTAGTTCGAGTTTCTAAAGCATTCTTCAGTGGATTGGCTACTGCGACAGGAAATGAAGATNTAAGTGAAGATTTCAACGAATCAATAGACGATAATGAAGACATATTAGGAAATTATGCAATTCCTGAGAATCAAAATACAATCGATAGAATAGTTGGNGAATTACCTGAAAATGCTCAATCAAAATTGGTTAATGCCGTTGATTTTGATGCTAATGATAATGGCACAATTGAGGAAGCAGAGAAAGCCAAATTCTGGAATAGAGCAGTAATTATTGTATTTATTAGTCAGAATTTAGATAAGGACGGGGATGGTATTGATGACTATCCAATCGGTCAACTTATCGCCAACACACAAGCGGACATCGATCGTTTAGGAATTGAGAATGATTGGGAAAATCTTAGTCTCGATATGACATTAACGGGTCCTGTTCCTATTACAAATTCGGTGACTGAATATTCTTTCAAATTGTTCTGGCAGATTTTCCCNTATGGTATAGTTGCTGTAGCTCTTGTACTATTTTTATTCCACTGTGACATATTTCAAACAGGTAGAATTCGTCCTCTGCAGGGATTCAAGGTTGTTGTAATTTCGGGATTGCCAACATTATGTTCTGTTTGGATTTCATTGGGATTGATTGGATGGAGTGATGCNGAAGTGACGATGACNGTAATTATTGTAGGGCCAATTGTTCTTGCATTAGGTGTTTCATATGGATTACACATAACTAATCGATATGCTGAATCATCAGGAACGCCCCAAGATAAAATGGCAGAAGCATTACAATCAACGGGTCGTGCAGTATTTTTATCTGCAGTAACCACAATTATTGGTTTCTTATCTTTAGTATCGACACCGATGGCTCCAATTCAAACAGTAGGGTATGGACTATCATTAGGAATTGTAGTTGTTTACATNATGACAATGCTAATGGTGCCTAATTTGACAATATTACTAGATTTAAATAAACCAACTCATCCACCTCTACGTTTGTTTAAANCAGCCGTAAATGGGCCCGTAAATTATGCTAAAATTGCACTTTCATTATTCTTGGTACTAATGTTAGTGTCTGCCATGTATAATCGAATAAATGTTGAAGAAAATATCGAGTTACTTGAAATGGCTCCTGACGATGAAACCTGTAACGAAAGTAATCCTGAATGTCCGTTTGAAGATTATGCTGCAGTTAGGAAAATGAAACAATATTCTGATGAATTTGATGCTGGACAGGCTGGTTTTATTCTGGTTGAGGGAGACATAAGTGCGACTCCTAGTTTTGCCGTAGATGCAGATGATCCATTCGAGAATCTACAGGGAATCGACCAATTAGAAGCAGATGTAAATCTTGTGAATAAAACTACTGCAGTTAGTGTAGTTTTTTTAATGAAATCGATATCGGTGTCTGTCAACGCTAGCGGATATGAATTGCTAGATAACATTCCTGATGCGACACCACAACCAATTAAGGATGTTGCAGAATTAGTTTTCGGGCGAGAAGCTGCTGAGGATGCAACATTTTGGGAAGCCTTACAATTGTTAGATGCTCAAGACCAAAATGGAGGCTTACAAGCACANAATTTCCTTCTCTATGTGTTCTATGAATCATTGACTGTAGAGACAAGGCAATTATTTATTTCATCAGATTATGAACGTTCTTTGGTGTATGTAGATATGCCCTTCATGGATGTTAAATCAACGGAACAAGCTGTTGATGAAGTAAATCGATTTTCTGCTCAGGATCGTAAAGGGGATATTACTGCATACGATCTAAGTGGGGTAGCATCTGTTACAATTGCCGTAAATGCAGAAATTGTTGATTCTCAATGGACTTCCTTACGATTTGCATTATTGTTTACATTATTGGCCCTTGGATTTGTTTTTAGGGATGGTTATTATGCATTCTTGACAACGCTTCCAGTAGTTTTCACTGTGGCTATGCAGTGGATGGTAATGGACATAATGGATGTTGAATTATCTTTAGTTACAGTAATGATTGGTTCTATTCTGGTAGGAGTTGGAGTAGATTTCTCCATACATATAGCAAACAGAGTTAGAGAGTTAGGCGGGGATCTAGATGCCATCAGAGTGGCTGCATCATCTACNGGTATGTCACTCGTTGAGGCTGCATGTTGTACCTTAGCTGGTTTAGCATGNGCTTTATTAATTCCAATTCCCGCAATTAAGCCGTTTATTTATACAATCATGATTTTACTCGTATTCGCTGCTATTAGTGCATTGTTATTACTGCCTGCGATTTATGCATTGATGGTCAAGTTAGACTATGGATTGACAGGAGGATCTTCAGCAATGACAAGAAAAATTGGATTAACTAAAAATAAATCTAGAAATTCAGGGATTATAGACGCCCAATTACCAGGTGAAGATGCTTGGTGATCATATGGAATATTTTCAAACATTAACCCCCTCCAGGTGAATATATGGTCGCGTATTGGTTGATGAAGTCTGAACTTGATGTGTATCCTTGGAGTCANTTNGTAGAGGATGAATGGACTCACTGGGACGGTGTCCGTAACTATCAAGCTAGAAATATGATGAGAGACGAATTAAACGAAGGGGATTATGTGTTGTTTTATCATTCTAATTGTAAGCCTCCCCACATAGCAGGGGTTGCTGTTGTTAGCCGCGAAGGATACCCNGACTTCACTTCATGGGATTCTCATTCAAAATATTTTGATTCAAAGTCCACAACTGAAAATCCACGTTGGTTCATGGTCGATATAGAGCCGGTATTAACATTTGACAAAACAGTGTCACTTCCTGAATTAAGAGATGCACCTGAACTAGAAGATATGGCTTTGTTGAGACGTGGTCAACGACTTTCTGTTCAGAAAGTTGAGCAGAATCACTTTGAATTTATTTTACAGATGGCTGGCCATAAATTGGAGGATCTGTCTTGATTCCATCCTCTAGTCGAGCCAAATCAATTGAATATGCAATACGTGATGTCGTTGTTCCTGCAATGGAACTTGAAGCAAAAGGTCATCATATAATTAAATTAAATATCGGTGACCCAATAGCGTATCCTGGTTTGTCAACTCCCAAACATATGGTAGATGCATATGTAGAATCCTTGAGATCTGGGGAAAATGGATATTCTGGTTCATATGGTATTCAAGAGCTACGTAATGCTATTTCATCAGATGAAATTTCTAAAGGTTGGAATTGTGACCCTACTGATGTATATGTCACTCATGGAGTAACCGAGGCATTGCAGATTATTTTCTCTGCCGTACTCTCAGAAGGCGATCGTATTCTTGCTCCTGGTCCTCATTATCCACCTTACATGGCTTATCCTCAGATGTCAGGTGCAATTACTGAAGAGTACATGTTGGACCCAGATGATTCATGGAAAGTGAGGATAGATGATATTCGTAATCGAATGAGTGACGATGTACGAATGTTAGTACTAATTAATCCAAATAATCCTACTGGAAATGTAATGACGTCTGAAGAAATAGATCAGGTAATTTCCATCGTTCAAGAATATCCTAATTGCATGATTATAGCAGATGAGATTTANGATGGTCTTGATTTCACTGGTCACCAAGTTTCAATTGCATCTAGATCTTCATCAGTACCGGTAATTACGTTGAATGGTGTATCAAAAGTATACTATGCTCCTGGTTGGAGGATTGGATATATGGCTTTACATGATCCAACAANAACNCTNCTNGANGTTAAAGATGCAATTGAAAGATTGTTACGNTCNAGGTTATGTGCTTCTACTCCTGCTCAGATGGGATATTTAGCAGGCCTCAATAACGACAGAGGCTGGATGAATGAACATAGACGGATAGTTGCTGAAAGGAGAGAGATTGCACTTTCAAGAATTAATTCGATAGATGGTCTGGAAGTTGCACCTACAGGTGGTGCATTTTACATGTTTGTGAGAATTACTCATCCGAGATGGAAGAATAACGATAAGCAGTTTGTATTNTCTTTACTTCAGGAAGAAAAAGTACTGCTAGTCCACGGTTCNGGTTTCAGTAAAGAACTCGGTGCTGGACANTTTCGACTTGTTCACCTNGCNGACCCAGATACTCTTCACGACGCTTTCGATAGGATTGAAAGATTCCTTGAGAATACTTGATGCGGGGAATCGATTAATTGGTGAATACCCCGCGGTAGAATTATGAGGCCAGCAATTTGGGTGCTGACCTTCATTGGATTATCATTGATGACAACAACAGTTAGCGCTGAAGAGGTAGTCATTATTGGTACTGGTGGTCTCAATCTTGATTTGATGTTACCAATTATAGTTGGCATAATTACCAGTCTTTTGCTTTGGAGATTTCTACTCCCTAGTTCATTATCAAATTTACAAGTTGCATTTGAGATAGATGATGGATTTTATGAAGTTCATAGGTTAACAAAAAATCGTTCTGATGCTTTGAAAATCATCAAACCAAGGCCGGTATTAATCGGTGTTTTACTATACTTGATGGCTATGGCTGGAATATTAATCATTGTTACTGATGTGGTAGATGATTCTTTGATTTGGAATCGAGGACCAACATATTACCAGCCAGTATTGGTGATAACTGGATTATTATTGGCCCTACCAATTGTATTATCTCCATTCATTTCTCTCTATGCTCAGATATCCAGAAAAAGTGCTGCGGATTCAATAGTTACTTTGAGAGAATGGTTTCTAAATGTGCTAAGTGTAGGTATTGTAATCACTGTTCTCATAATCCCAGTAGCTTATTTTGGTTTAACTGAATATAACTCCATTGAAGATGACACTGTTGATTCAATGAAAGATGAATGGTCTGGACCGGGTGAATTCAATTACGATACCTCCATGAATTCATTTGTGTGTATTGATACAAGAGGAATACATTCACCACTTGCTGTAATTGATGTTCTTGATGAAGATTCATGTAATTCGCAATCTCAACTAATCACNGATCCTGTAACTCAAGAAGTAGAAGATGAAAGGTACGGGAGATGGGTATCTAATTCGGATAGAATTGAAATCAACAGATTTTTGATTATGATTGAGTGGATATCATTAGGACTATTAGTATTCATGCTTCCAACAATCGTAGCATATGGGCGAATTATGGGCGCGTCTTGGAATATGTTAGTTCGTAATAAGTACCGTACAATTCGTGGTAATCCCACTCCAATTGATCCGGATAAACCATCAATAATTAAGAGATTTAATTCTACAATTTTGGTAATTTTCTTGGGGACAATGCCCCTTGCAGCAGTAAATGGAATAATAACACTAGCATGGACACGTTTAGAGAATCCAGATAATTTACGGTTTATTCTCGATTTAGGAGGTATAATCGGAAATAGTTTACTGGTGTTTGTAGAAGGAAACGAATTTCTAAGTAGATTGGTAGATTTGAAAAGCCTTTCACTGGTATTAGCAGGATATTTGATGCTGAATGTATCTGTAGTCGGACTAGCACTAATTTTTGAAATGATACGAAACTTGTTCCTCGGAGGTCAAGTTATAGGTGGTATTGGGGGAGTAGTTCTAGGTCAGCCTAGGGAAATAAGGGCCGAAAGTATTGTTCAATCAAGAATTATCGCTTTCGGATTAGCTGGATTTGCAGGNTACTCTGTATTGTTGCTCATTATGCAGGTTTACAAAGAGTGGGCTGAATTAATGCCGTATGCTAACTCTTCNCAATTCTTGACCTCTTCTCAAGTTGAATTNATGTTACTTCAAGAGACGTGGAATTTCATAGCAGTTGGACAGGGTGTGTTCATATTGACTTGGCTNCTATCTATAGGAAGATGGAATACAGTTGGTACTACNAAGTTCGATTTGGCTCCTGATGAAAGAAGAAGTGGTGCAGCACGTACTGTGAGTGGTAACTGGATTCGAGATTATGTTTTACGAGCAGCNATTGACGATGATATTGCTACCCTTAGAAGATTCCAAACCGATTCTATATCTGCGGATGAGAGCCTATTGAGATTAGAAAGAACTCGAGCTAGAATGTTTGAATATGCCATGCGTGGATTATGGCCAAATGCAATTGAGACTGCTAAAACTGTGTTAGCTCAACAAGGTGGTGAAGATGATGAAGCTAGGATGATTATCGCTGTCGGACATATAGCATCCAGANGATTAGATGCAGCNAAAGTTACTTTGAAAGGACTAATCATGGATGATAATGATGAGGAACCAGAGTTAGTAGAGTTTGTATCAGAATGGTTAGATCCTTGGGCAGACAGAGTTACTGACGACGACTTATACGATTGGGAGAACGAAGCAACAATCGACCATATTAAGGAGCTACAATCTAAATTAGAGTCATGGGACCCAATTAGCGAAATTGGACACGTTCATCGAAATAGACTAGCCCATATCGCATTAATATCGTCAGTAGCGCAATTACGTGCCCAACGAAGATCTGAAGAAGCTCTGCAATTAGCAGTTGGATTAGTAAGAAGGTATCCAAATAGTGTAAGAGCCAGAATAGCCTCAGCATTATGTTCTTTAGATATAGGTGAATGGCATGACGCCTTAGAAATATTTAGGGATCTTCAACAAGTTTCTCCTGAAGATCCTCGTGTAATGGCATTATCATCGATATTAGGTCTCAAAGCAGATGTGAACGAATTCGAAGTTGCATTAGCCGTAGGTTCAGTCGCTGATAAAAAGCCGTGGTTAGACCAAGCGCCTGCTAATGCATACGTTGGATTAGCAGTGAAGGGTGGAATGGATGAGGCACTNAATGCAAATGCTTTGGCTGTTGCGCATGAGGCAGTGGAAAGAATGGTTCCTCCGCATATTAGCATCTCCTTTGCTCAACTTGCAGTAAGATGGTTCCTCTTACCATTAGTATGGTTAAGTATTGGTGCTGTCATATTATTAGAATCTGGAAACAGTCAATATGCTGGTTTTGTATCATTAATATTATTGCTAAGTCATGGAGCAGTAGTCCGATTCAAAAATCAGGCAGGAAGAGAAGTCAAGCATCGAAATCAGCCTTTGATGGTAATGATGGCAAACAGATTTAGGAAAAATCAGGTTGTTGGTGACCCTAGTCGTGCTCCTATCGGTAATCATTTGTTAATGAGCGGGATTTTAGTTGAAGTTGGAGGAATAATTTTNGATGTTGGNTTACCATTATGGCTNATTGANAGGAATCGACCAATGAGGGAACGTGCCTGGAAATCATTCATGNTTGAACGGATGAAATCNCTCAGGGATAGTGATTTGCCACGTACTCAACCCTTACCTAATCGNTGGTGGCTAAGACGCCCTAAGCCATANAATTCNGATATACCTGCTATGGAGCGTTTGGTTGGTTCCGTTCATTATCGTCCNATGCATAGAACAGAAGCNCCTACACAAAAACCGAATGTAAAAGGTCCTCCGAAAATGACTAAAAAATCACCTGGAGATTTGAACGTCAAATTCAGACGAGGATCTGTGACGGAAAGATAACATGCCAATAGTGAATAAATCCGATATCGTTGAATATGATATTCATCCAATT
>NZTS01000003.1 GCA_002697105.1 Methanobacteriota archaeon
TCGATGATGATGGGGATTGCCTTTCACTAAATGCCTCAAGTCAGGATAGTAATGGTGATGGTACACCTTGCGGTCCTGGTGACCATGGTGTTGACGAAGATATCTCAGAACAGTGGATTACTGACCTTGTAAATACTAGAGAGATTTACCTTATCCCAATGCTTAATGTGGATGGGAATCGATACGATCGTGAAGTTTACTGTGGTGAAACAGCCTGGGAAAATTGTGCAAAAAGTGGATGGAGGAAGAATCTACGTGATAATACCCTAACTGATGCTGGTCCTATTCCTAACCTAAATGAGGACGTTGATGACGCTTGTGATGGAGTTGATCTGAATCGTAACTATCAGTATGAGTGGGGCGCACCTCTAGGGGCAACTGGTCCTTTAATCCCAGGAGACTGTATTGCTGGGACTACTAATAACGACGTATACAATGGCCCAGTAGATACCAATGATGACGATGAAGATGGAATTTACAATGAAGATGCAGTTGATGGCGACGATAACGATGGAGATGGACTCATCGATGAAGATTGGTTAGGTGGAAATACGGAACCAGAGACCAAGATGATTCAAGATTTAACTGAAATGAATGACGATAATGGAGATGGAGCATCGGAATTCAAAGTAGTATTCAATTGGCATTCATTTAGTGAACTTATTCTTTATCCATGGGGCCATTGCACCGACTGTCAAACGCCTGATCATGATTTCTTAGTTTATCATGGAGATGAGATGGCAATAATGACAAATTACGAAAATATTCAATCTTCAGATCTATATCCTACAACTGGTGATTTTTGTGACTGGCATTATGGAGTTCATAATTCGTATTGTTTTACTATGGAAATTGGTAACAATTTCCATGAACATCCAGATGATATTGATCATATTNCTGTGTTGAATATGGGTCCAACATTCTACATGGTTGAAGTTGCNGATGATCCTGCTTTCCGTGCTGTCTTTGGATTAGGTATGGACGAAGTTCAGTGGATGCAAAGTCCATCTAACATCACGATTCCAGAAGAAGGNGATATCCCNATTGAATTGTGCCTTCACCCTAANTTCCCNTTGACTAATGATGTAAATCGAAGTCATGTCATGTATAGACAAGTTACTCCGAATCGAATGCAGAACGACTACGGTCCAACTGAATGGAANGAGGTTCAGCCTTGGTCNATGACTGGATTTGAGGAGACAACGATTCGTTGTGAATTATTAGATGGTTCAAATGGAACNACCGCTATTGCCAATATCCCAGTGCCAGAGACTAGTGTTGGAGAGATTCACTATCGTGCNATGCTTGGTACTACCAACGGTGCATTCCCAATCANTTATCCTGCACCTGGAGAGGAACCTGGTGATTATTATGTTATGACTTTGCCATATCGTGCTGGATTTGGGAGTTCTCTACTTGCGTTGTTCATGTTCTTGATAGTGGCTGGAGTTGTATGGGGTGGACTTGTTTTTACTCTGAGAGAGATGTTCAGTGAGGACGAGGAAGATAATGATCAAACGGAAATCGTTGAAAAATCCATGGAGAACAGTAGACCTTCAAGAGACTATGGAGCGATGACTGTAGCCCAACTTCGTACTGAGTTGGGTGAAAATGGACTTCCAACATCAGGAACTAAAGCAGTTTTGATCGATCGACTGAAGGGGATTTGAGTATGGCAGGAGATACCTTTGGCGGTAGAATGGGCCTTATTTTCGCTACTATAGGCGCAGCTATTGGTACTGGAAATATCTGGAGATTTCCAAGAATGGTAGGTGCTAATGGAGGAGGTTCCTTCCTTGTTCCTTGGCTAATATTCCTATTCGTTTGGTCGGTACCACTAGTTATTGCCGAATTTGCGATAGGAAAGAGAGCACGAACAGGTACAGTCGGAGCCTTCCGTATTTTTGCTGGTAAACGCTTTGCATGGATGGGATTGTGGACTGCATGGATTTCTACAGCGATTGGATTCTATTACGCTGTAGTTACTGGTTGGTGTCTGAAATATTTCTCTGCAGCAGCATCTGGAGGTTTAGGACAAGGAGTGGATACAACTCAGGTTTGGAATGATTTTCTACAGGATCCTTCTCAAGTTATCATTTTCCAATTTTTAGCAGTCGCTATCACCATGGCTGCAATTTGGAGAGGAGCAAAAGCGATTGAAAAAGTCAATGTAATTCTAATGGTATCATTGTTCATTCTTCTCTTCAGCGCTTTATTCCTTTCAATTTTGATGGATGCACAAGACGGAACACTTGATGGCTTTGTATACATGTTTAGTATTCAACCAGAATATTTGCTAGAACCCCAAACTTGGATTTCTGGACTTTCCCAGTCTGCTTGGTCTTGTTCCGCTGGAATGGGAATGTGTATTACTTATGCAGTTTACATGCGTAAAGATGAGGANACAACTCTTAACGCTGCAACTATGTGTCTAGCAAATAANAGCATTAGTATCATAGCAGGCCTAACTGTGATGATGGCAATTTTCTCGGTAGTCCAAGATCCACTTTCTGCAGTCAGTGGTGGTTCGAGTGCGATCACATTCCTTGTTCTTCCAGAAGTATTTGCTCAGGCACCTGGAGGACCTGTAGTTCAACTGGCGATGGTAACTATGTTCTTCCTTGCACTTTCTTTTGCAGCACTAACATCTATGATTTCAACCATTGAACTGTGTGTCAGAAATTTTGTAGATCATGGCGTTGATAGAAGTCAAGCTGTTGGATTCACCGGTGGCGCATTATTCCTATTCGGGTTACCCAGCGCCGCACTTTGGATTCTGATGGACGAATCAACAGGAGTTGCTTTCCCCCAGTTCCTTGAGGTTCAAGATCACATTTGGGGCTATGGCCTTATGTTCAGTGGTTTATTCATCGCTTTCTCAATTTGGAAGTATGGTTGGAATCGATATAAGGTATGGCAGGATGAAAATGATATTGATGGTTTTAATTGGCAAGATTATCTAGATAATGGAGTTTCATCATTTAGAGATGATTTCATCAATACTGGAGATAATGATTGGTGGATTGGTAAATGGTGGGATTACATCATGTATCTTGGATTCCCGGTTATGTTCGCTATCCTGATGGGTTCTTACTTTGTTGATTTATTGTTGAATGTTGATAATCCATGGGATCCAACAAATCCCAAGGGGATAACTATTGTTCTATTATTCTGGGGCGTTACAGCAACAGTATTCTTATTCCTCAACCGGTGGCTTGTAAGTCGTCCATTGTACAGAAATGTACCAGAGGGTGCAGAAGTACCAATCGATACATTACCTGGTGGAGAAGATGAAATGATTCTTGCTCTAGGTGAAGTTTGGACTGGAGGCAGTTTAGATAACCCCTCTGAACCTACAGTTCTCAATGCCGAACTAGCATAATATGAGAAGCGTGATGACCTTCACCTTGTTCCGAATGTTATGGATACTTGGACAATGCACATTGCAGAGGTCGGAGTTTTCGATGCAAACGCTACAGCATTAGAGGTACAAACAATAGATTTGATGGAGGCTGCAGGCCAAGCTGTAGCATCGGAGGCTGCTAGGATTGCAGAATCGTTAGAAGGTGCAGAGCATAGAGAAATTTGGATTCTTTGTGGACCTGGAAATAATGGTGGAGATGGATTTGCAGCATCTGTTTCTCTCAAAGAGATGGGGCATCCTGTAAGAATAATAGCCACTCATGTAATTCAGAAAGGAGAAGCAGCAGAATATCATAGAAGTAGATGTAGAGATGCAGGAATTAAAATTGATGTTTGGCCAATGGTTTCTGAAGAATCAAAACCTCGAATGATAGTTGATTCATTATTAGGATCTGGAACATACGGTGGAAAACCTCGAGGAGACGTAGCAGCAGTAATGCAGTGGATAAANCCNCATCTAGATATTGTTCCAGTAGTAGCCTGNGACATTCCNACAGGTTTTGATTCAGAACTAATGATTTCAGCTACTTCAACNGTAACATTTCATTCAGAAAAAATAGGNATGCGTTCTGAAGATGGTTCAATTCATCATGCCATGGGTCGTTTATGTGTAGCACCCTTGCCTTGGCCAAAAGAAGTACTAGATTGTGGTCCCGGAGATGCACTTCGATATCCTCCTCTCGATCCAGATGCTCGTAAAGGTGACCGCGGTCGTTTACTCGTTATTGGGGGTGGACCATACCATGGTGCACCTATCTTGTCTGGGGATGCAGCAGCACGTTGCGGATGTGATTTAGTACATATTGCAATGCCGAAAGAGGCTCGAAATAGAGTAGAGTGGCCCCCTCATCTAATTCCAGAATCAATTCCTGATGAAGTCACTTTGACAATGTCTTCCGTTGAGCATCTTATCGGTCGTATTCTTTCAGGNAGAGGAGTTCAATCAATTGTAATNGGTCCTGGACTTGGNAGAGGTGAAGAAACAATACGTGCAGTTGNTCGTTTGTTGTATATTGCTGCTGAAGGGGGTATTCCGGTTGTTGTGGATGCTGATGCAATTGCAGCTTTGCCACGCGGTTCATGGCCAGAAAAACTACGTGGAATCGTAACTCCTCATTCAAGGGAGGCTGAAGAATGGATCGGACCTGAAGTTGCTGCAATAAGGCCACATTTGAATGTGAAAAACGATCCTGAAGGCAGGGTNGTAATCGTAACAGGATCNGTGGATCGATTACTTGGTCCATTTGGTAGGGGTTGTCTTGCTACTGGAGGACATCCAAGAATGGCTACAGGAGGTACTGGTGATTTGTTAGCAGGATTATGTGGAGGTTTATTGGCTCAAGGAATGGAACCTTGGCCTGCTGCTCGTCTTGCTTGTGCGTTATTACGAGAGGCAGGAATGGAAGCTGTTGTGTCCAAAGGCCCTGGTCTAGTTGCAGGAGATGTTCCGGTACATATTGCTGAAACGTTAGCAAAGTGGATCTAATTGTTGTTATTCCCCTTTCAATTTACTAACAGAATGCTCTCACAGTCTATGGTCTTGGGACCTAGGGGGTGGATTGCTGTTGGCGCATGGCTCTCTCTTATTCTGGTTCCAGTTTTCCATTACTATTGGAAGAGATGGGATAGACCTAGTAAGGCCGCTCAAGAAGAAATGGCTCGAAGAAAGCATGAACTAGAGGTAAAAAGAGCCTTTGAATTAGAAGATATGAAACTTCGAGCAGAAGAAGCTGCTCAAGCAAAATTGGAAATCGAGCAACGAAAGCGAACAGCGCCGCAACAGGTAGATTCCAAAGTTTTACAGGATGCTTGGGGACAGTTGGGAATTGAATTAAGTGAAAAACCAGTGAGTGAACTAGATAGAGTAGATATTCCAAAAATCAAAGAGATGCTTGAGTCATTACCTGAAGTGGAAGAAGAATTTGTCACTCCGGAAACTGGCCCAATATTAGTAGAACTTCCAAAAAACACACCAATTGATGAAGAACCTGAACAGGTTGTAGATGAATTAGAACCAGCACCAGATCTGGAATCTTGGAATGAAACAGATTGGTGAATCTATGTCCTCTTATTCTCTTGAACGACTTTTTCGTGAATCAATCAGATTCACTATTGTGGGTGCGTTTAACACCTCAATCTGTTTTATTTTGTACAAGATTTTTGTTTTTCTAGATCCTTGGCCCACTTACACTCTTGGCTTTGCTTTTTTCTTATCAGAAGGATTGAGTTGTATAGTTGCACATTATTTGCACCGAAGAATTACTTTCCGTTCATCAAGTCCTTATGCTCGAAGTCTAACACTTACTCTGATTATCTATGCTACATCAATTGCAATAGCAAGCTCCTTCCATCATATGATTGCCGAGGTTTGGGATGGCGGGAATTTCGATCCGTTTATTGTTGAGCATGTTTCGTGGTTCTTCAATACAGCATTGGTGGGAGTAATTGCTTTCCTTGCACTTCGCTTTGTAGCGTTTCCGCCAAGTGATGATGTACNGGATGAAAGTGAGTAATCACTCGTCTTCTTCTCGAATTCCACGCATCCAAGCGGCTGCAGCTAGTCCACCAAGACCAACAATTGCTCCAAATCCAGGAGTTTCTTCCATATCGTCATCTCCACCAGTAATGGCTTCTGCTTCAGTTTGATTCAGAATTGGGAACAATACTGTACTGTTGTAGCTAGATGGTTTTTCAGTGTCAGAATTACAGTTCGCTTCTTGAGGAGGAGTTGTATCACTGTGACATGGATGAGTGTAATATAATCTGAATTCAGCAGGCTGTCCTTGGAATATTCCAAAAGATCCATCGGTTCCCTGTCCTGCCCAGGTAATTTTGATTCCAGGATTATCATCAGTTCTGTTCCACGGAACCAAATCAGGAGTGACAGGAATATCCCAATCAATCATTATTCCATCACCTTCTCCAGCGTTGAATTCTTGAGTGACTGCTGCTACTGATCCTCGCATGAGGCTGACATTCAAATTTTCACATTGTCCCTGACAATTTGCATCCCCAGTGATATCCAAAACAAGATGTACTCGGATAACTTCTCCTTCTTTCAGAAGTATATTTTCGTTCAAGATTGGATCCATTCTACAATGCCAATCAACCTGAACAACGCTACTCCCAGAGCCACTNTTTTCACCATATCCTGTATTGGAATTATCAGCATCAGTATTATTGAAATGACCCCAACACGGTTCTGCATTTGGCCTTCCAAATAAATGGAATGTATTGTTTTCAGCAGTGGGTTGTTCAGCATTCGGAGCAGCTTGTGTCATTGTTACATCGCCACCAGCGGTTACTGTGGAAGATGTGACCATAAGCAAGGCTAGGCAGAGTGCAAGGGGAACGAGAGTCGTTCGACGCATGTTAATTCGTAAACCCCGTTTGGTTTGAGACTTTCTTTTATTTGTTAGTCAAATCGTTGAAATCCGAAGCGACTACCACTCTCGCCACGTCTAGCGATGTTAAGTGCTTCACCTAACATATCTGCAGAAACATTGGCTTGTTTCAGATGTTCTGAACCAACTCCGGTAATAATCGCCATTACCTTGATTGTATCACCAAAGGCGGGATCTTGTCTTGCTCCAAAAATGACATGTGCATCTCCAGAGAGGCGACTAGTCATGAGATCACAGACTTGATTTGCTTGTTCAAGAGTCATGTAGGGCCCACCAGTAACGTGAATTAGAGCACCAGTTGCACCTTCAATGTCAATATCCAACAGAGGATGATTAAGTGATTCGTGAACAACTTCTTCCGGACCTCTGTCACTTTCTCCATAGAGCATCATTGTAACTCCTCCATTTTTCATGATGGTTCTAACATCTGCAAAGTCGAGATTGATAAGACTTGGAAGGGTGATAGTCTCAACAATTCCCTTGACAATTTCAGCGATTAATTGATCCATAATACTGAATGCTTCATCAAGAGGAAGATTTGGAACATAATGTAGAAGTCTATTGTTATCTAGTACAAGTACGGCATCTGCTTCATTTCTTAAATTAGCAAGACCTTCAAGAGCTCTTTGCATTCGTTGTCTACGCTCAACAGCGAATGGAGTCGTTACGATTGCAACAACTAATGCCCCCGCCCTCTTTGCTTCTTCTGCAACTACTGGGGCAATACCAGTACCTGTTCCACCACCTAGTCCTGCTGTGATGAATACAAGATCTGCTCCTTGAACGATTTTACTGATGACATCTCGACCAGCCTCAGCACATCTTCGCCCTGTTTCAGGCATTCCTCCAGCACCGAGCCCTCTAGTGATGTGTCTTCCCACCAGTAATTTTTGCATTGCTCGAGTATGATCTAGATGTTGCTTGTCTGTATTGATTGCAATAGTAACTGCACCTTCAACTCCAAGATGGACAATTCGATTCATTGTGTTGTTACCTGAACCTCCACATCCACAAATCAAAATTCGAGGATTTGGGACTCCAAATCCTGCTAATTCTTCGTCAATAAGAGCAGTAGGAAGAGGAGACCCAACGCCGATACCCATGTCTTCTTTGATAGCATCGATGACGTCACCAAAAGGCGCATTAGCAGTAGTATCCATGTTGATCCCCATCCGGAGAACTCTGTCTCCGGAATGAGTTACGACTTGGAACCCTACTTGAAGGTGGGGGGTTCGGAATGAGCAAAAAGTTAGTTTTTGAAACTATTTTTTTTCACCCAATTTGTCGGAAACGGATATGAAGGCGAGCCGACTCGGTGCGATTACCGCGCTTAGCTCAGTTGGCTAGAGCACCTGACTGTAGACGAACACCACGGCAACAGGCAGCCATCAGGGGGTCCCCGGTTCAAGTCCGGGAGCGCGGACCAAAAAACGATTCATATACTGCAAAGTACGAGTGTAACCTGTATGATGAATTTGTTTAGCCGCTAGGCTGGGTTTTATTATTTGATAAAAAATATGTTTGTTACTAAATAAATTGGATGTGCAAAAATACGAGTCCTCATGAACTTGAACATCAGGCGTGTTACATGGATGAACCTGTGAATGTCCTTGGAGGCCCTCTCGCCACATGTAGTAATGAACCTCTGACTGGATGGTTTCGTGATGGATGTTGTAATACGGATGACTCCGACAGAGGCTCTCATACNATATGCGTCACAGTCAATGAGTCATTTCTGACATTTAGTGCAAATGCTGGAAATGATTTGTCCACGCCTAGACCTGAATTCCGTTTTCCAGGTCTAAGTCCAGGAGATCGNTGGTGCTTATGTGCAGCAAGNTGGAAANAGGCTTGGGAAGAAGGTTGTGCTCCGCCCGTCGACCTTGAAGCAACTCATATTCGAGCACTTGAGATAGTAGATATNGAAATTCTTGAACTTCATTCTCAATGATGTGATTTTCATGGACCCAACTGAAGAATGGTTTTTCCCACGTTCCAAGATCCGTATTCGAAATCGAACAGTTCTTGCTGCTTTGACGAATAAACAATCTAATGATGATGGAACTCTCTCTGATGAAGAAATCACTTTTCTTGTACGTCGAGCCAAAGGAGGATTTGGAATAATCACTTCTGCTGCTTCACATGTACTGGAAAATGGTCAAGGTTGGCCAGGGGAGATGGGTGTTTGGGGAGATCACCAGATTCCCGGATTGACAAAATTAGCAAAAGGTCTCCGAAATCAAGGAGCATTGAGTCTAGTTCAGATATTTCATGGAGGAATGCGTGCTCCTGCTGAATTGATTGGTACAACACCTATTTCCGCGAGTTATAACGATGAGAAGAACGGAAACGAGCCAGCCCGAGAAATGACTGAGGATGAGATTCAATATGCTATTGAGGCCTTCGCTGCCGCGGCTGAAAGATGTGAAAAAGCGGGAATAGATGGAGTTGAGATTCATGGGGCTCATGGGTATCTTATCGCTCAGTTTCTAGGTACGGTTACCAATCGTAGAACTGACTCGTGGGGAGGAGATTTAGCTGCAAGATCACGTTTCTTAATGAGAATTATTGAAGAAGTTAGAAGTCGGACTAGTCCTTCATTTGTAGTCGTGGTAAGGATTTCTCCAGAAATCGAAAGCCTCGGAATAACATTAGATGATAGTCTAGAGTTGGCTAAACGCTTAATCGAAACTGAGATTGATGCCATACATATTTCATGTTGGGATGTTTTCAAAGGACCAGAAGGTACTTCCGTCGATTCTCCAACACTTACTCGAAGATTTCGAGAAGTACTGCCCAATGATTTTCCATTAATTTCCACAGGAAGTATTTGGACTCGTGATGATGTGCAGTTTGTCATGAACGAAGGAGCAGATTTAGTCGGAGTAGGACGTGTTGGAATTGCACATCCCGATTGGCCATTAGGTCTTCAGGACTCCGATTATTCTCCCAATCCTCCTCCTTTCACAACTCAACACCTTGAGTCTGTTTCACTAAGCCCTGTCTTTGTTGAATATATGCATCGATATCGAGGATTCGTCGTCGGCGGACGCCCTCTTGATGGTTAGTCAAGGACTTACTAGCCATTTAGCTAATTGTCTATAATCTAATTCAGCATCCATTTCAATTCCTAGGTCACTGAACAATTCAAAGACTTCTGATTGGTCGATAGGTTGATCTCCCATTTCAGTAAGTATTCGAAATAGTTCAGTTGCTGAAATAGTTCCAGTTTCTTGAGTATCGAATACGCGGAATGCTTGAAGTAATTCTTCTTCAGATTCTGAAATTGCATCTGCATATTCCATTACTTCTGTGTTTTCTTCAGTAATTACTCTCACTCTAGATAGCGGCACATTATCTTCTTTGTCTCCATCATCATAATCTACTCTTATCGTATGATCCGGATGAATAGCTGCAACATGTGCAGGGAAATAGTATCCATGAGATTTCCAATTCACGAAAACACGATCTCCTACACTTAGATTTGGTGCAAGATGAATTCGTGACTGTTCAACCCTTAATTCTGCGTCTCCGTCATCATATTGGATATCATATGTCCCATCTGGATTTACATCAGCGATAATACCGAAGTATAAGGGTCCAGCATTTTTCCAATTAGCCAAAACCCTATTTCCTATTGTAAAAAGAGGTTGCGAAGGTCGAATGCTTCCCGGGGAATCTCCAATCGTCCTTGCATATTTTATTTCCGTTCCACTACTCTTTGGGACTGACACAACGTATGTTCCATCTCCGTTAACTTCTGTAACAGTACAATTGTCTAACCAACGTTCGTTTGTTGGGCTGAAATAATCAACAGCATCTCCTATGTTAAGACGTTGAATTTCTGGAGCAACAAGCTCTACAGGAACTTCCTTTGTTGATTCATTTGAAACAACTCCAAGTTTATCTAAGGCCATAATTACTGCATTGGTGACTGCTTCAACATCGTTATTGATTACAGTATGATGTATGTCACCTGACATTGCAGAATCTTGGAATTGAAGTGGAGTAGGTGATTGAGATTGTTCATTTCCAATATTCTGTGGTTCTCCACAAAATGGACATAGTTTCCAATCACTTTCGACTTCCTTTCCACACTGTCTGCAGAAGGGCATGTAACGTCGTAGAGGCTTCACATAATTAGTCTAATGTATGGTTGAATTTACTGTGCTTCCCATCAAAGGTTTCATACCCTTCCATGGAGGTAGTTAGTACATGGAGCCGTCTACTCTTGCGCTACCGGTTCTGATTAATGGTGTTCGTGCACTAGCTACTGCATATGATGGATATGAAAAAGGTAAATTTTTGAAATCTGATCAGGCAGTTCGAGGAGAGATTAGAAGAAGAACTGATATGATGCGTGATCATCTTGAAAGAATTCAATCTCGTGCTCACCAAGAAGGAGACCGCAAATTACGGAATGAATGTGAAGAGGTTTTAGTCACCTTACAAGGGGTTTCAGATGATGCTCAAATGGCTGTAACTGGTTCTCCTACGTCGATACATGATGGGGCTGGAAAACTCAGTCGAAAAGGCCAGAAGAAAATTGTAGAACATGATCTTAAAACACTCAATATGATGGTAGATTGTACTCGATTAATTAATGCAATTTTATCTCCTGGAGAAGTTGAAATCGAAGGAGAAATTTCCATGAATATGGTTCATGATAAAATTGCTAGAGCAAGAAATCATTTTCTTGAAAGAAATATGTACATTGATGGATTGGTAAAGAGGTGAAAGAATGAGTGATAAGACCTACAAATGGAGAAACAACCCTGCTGTGATTGCAAAATACGTTCACGATCGAGATGTTCCTAAGGGTGCTGAAGTTACACTAAANCCCAATGAGGCATGTGTGGTTGTCGAGGATGGAAGGATTTCAGGAATTGCTACACAGAAACACATGGAAGTAAATCCTGAAGCAGGTGTTCTCTCGAAATTATTTGGTCGTGGAAATCCAAAGCGAACATTCCTTTTCGTTTTTTTAGGTCCACATGAATTGATCTTACGCATAGAAGGAATGACATCTGACGGTAGGTCCGCTTCAGGTTTTATGGTAATGAGAGTTAGTATATCTAGGGAGTCTGCCTCAAGATTACTTCAACTTCCAGCAAAGGGGAATATGGAGATCACAGCTGCATCATTGGTTGAGATTCTTGAGTCTGAAGTTAACGCTCGATTGAAGCCAGTGATTCATCAAATTACTGAAGAGCAGTTGCGAAATGTTGACGCAACATCTGATTTGATGATGGAGGTTCGTACTGGGATGCGTTCAACATTTGAATCACTTGGAATACAACTCCAAACCTCTTTCGTCAATTGGAATACCACTGAAGCGGAGAAGGTATTGAAGATGAGAGCAGACCTTTCTGCCATGGCTGATCGGAATGCAATAATGGAAGAACAACAAATCATGGAGATGGAGAAAATTCTAGCAGCTAATTTACGTGAAGCAGAATTAGAAGCAAGATCTCGAATGTCTTCGCTAGCAGCCGAAGAGAGGGCAAAATCCGAAGTAGATCTTGCTGCATTACGCGCTGCTGGTGATTTAGACTTAGAGCGTTGGAACCAGACAGCTAGATTGTATTCTGAAAGAGAGGGACTTCGTAGAGATCAAGAAATGGCAGAAGCAGATCATCAAGTCAATCTTGCAGAAAGAGAAGCTGAAAGACAACGTATTCTCCAAGAAAATGAACTTCAGACAGAAGAAAGGAAGCAGAAGAGTGCAATGGAAATGTTTGATCAAGTTCAAGCTAGAAAGAGAGAAAGAATGGAAATGGAAGCAGGCAGAGAGAAAAATCGTATAGATGCTGCATCCAAAGCGTCTGAATCAATCATTGCGACTCTAACAGAGATTGCNCAATCTTCCAAGGATCCACAGGTAGCAATGGAAGCATTACGNCAATTGTCTGAGATTAGAAANGCTGATGTTGATGCCGCTAAAGATGCATATATTGACGACTAACTTCTTTCTAAGTCTAGCATGAATCTATCAATTCTTTCTTGAGATCTCTCTGATAGTCCAGCAACTGCTGAATCATCATTTGCACCGAACACTTCTTCATCAATTACGTTAAAATCATCTGGAAAATCAAAATCNTCATCGAACCATACATCCTCCTCTTCATCGACTAAAAAGGGNCCTCCAAATCTTTGTTGCGCAGCATCATTTCTTCTTTTATCTANAGCCTCNTTCCATTCTTTTTGAGTTGGAGAAAAAGAAATCGAATCTCTAAAAGAAATGCAATTTTCTAGAGTTTCAATCTCTTCCGNNCAGTCCATATCATTTGATAATGTCATAGCATATGTGAATACTAAATCTCCAATTGGAATNTCTATTATTTCATCATCTAAATCTATGCAGGGGTGNAAACANAATTCGTTGTCCGGGTTCAATGCAGCGCTCTTAGATCTATAACATTCAACCCCCATTTTGTAGGGGTTTTGAAATTCAAAGCGGTAGCCCAGCCCTGAGGTTCCTTCAACAATAAATTCATTCCCATCTATCTCTACAAATCCATTACCTTCAACAGTAATTGTTCTTAACAATTCTAAGGATTTTTTTAGCGGTGGTTCCATATTAATTTGAAACACTGCTCTACACGTTTGACAAATTTGTTGATTAGCGAAAGCATCCAAAATATGAAATGGAATTAAACAAACTACACACTGCTTTTGTTTGCATGTACTATCCGACATACAATACTCTGAAAATGACCACATATAATTCATAGAATTCATGTTTGAATATTCTTCAGTGAATCCGAACGGTCTTATATGGGGGGTATCTCGCCGAGATGCTTAGAGGGGTTCGTATGGGTAAGTCCGCATATCATCATGTCCGTGAGGCATGGAAGCGTCCTAAGGCCTCTATGTCTATTCACCATCGCAGAGATAGACAAGCTCAATGGAGACGTGAACCAGTTTTTCAACGAATTGCGAAACCAACTCGTATTGATGCTGCTCGAAGAATGGGATACAAGGCAAAGCAAGGGGTTGTAATGATTCGAACTCGAGTTCGTCGAGGTGGTCTACGAAAGGGTAAGATCCACATGAAGAGGAAACCCTCCAAGGCAGGTATCAAGAAAATCACCATGGCCAAGTCTACTCAGAGAATAGCCGAAGAAAGAGTATCTCGCCGTTATCCTAATCTTGAAGTTTTGAATTCATACTGGGTTGGGGAAGATGGGAAAAACAAATTTTTCGAAGTGATTTGTGTCGATCCTGCTCATCCCGTCATAAAGGCCGATAAGCATCTGAATCCAATGACTAATTCCAGCAATCGTGGACGTGCTCATCGAGGAAAGACAAGTGCTGGAAAGCGTGGTCGAGGATTATACAACAAGGGTAAGGGTGCAGAAAAGTTACGTCCTAGCCTCGCTGCTAACAAAAATCGTGGTAAGTGATTTTTTTCTTCGATTTTTCGGACAAGGTTCAATGCCCACCATGTGTGCTGATACATCATGACTGACATGCGTTCTGATGAACTTCGTTCACGCCCGGTCATATTACCAGATGGTCGAGTTTTGGGAATGGTGCATGATGCAATTGTGGATGTAGAATCAACATCAATTACTCATCTTTTTGTGACGAGTCCTCCTCCTCAAATTGTTGAAGATAGCATACATATTGCAATTCCTTGGCGTTGGGTTCGCTCTGTTGGAGATGTAGTAGTTTTACGTTGGTTCCCTCAAACCCCTATCCCCAAATCGAGATAAATTGAGAGTTTTGATCTGTATGTATTCAAGGTGCAAGACATGATTTCTCTCCATGTGCTTGGTACTTCATCTGCTAAGCCAACCAAAGATAGGAGTGTGTCAGGTTCTTTCCTTAATTGTCCAACAGGGTCATTTCTCATTGATTGTGGAGAAGGAATGCAACAACGAATTGCAGCACACGATAGATGGTTGCGCTCTATAGGATCAAATGAGCGAACAAAAATCTCAAAATTACGAGCAGTATATCTTACGCATGCGCACCTTGATCATTGTTGGGGGGTTTTACCCATGTTACATTCAATGGATAAGGATGGGCGAAAATCAAAACTTGAAATTCATGGTCCTACATCTACTGCAGCCTTGAATTGGGTTAAGGATAGACCCGGAGAGGTACCTGATCACGATTCGGGAATTTATTCAGGAGATTTAGCAATTCAATTCGATTGGTGGAAAAAGCATGGCGGTAAAAATGGAGCATTTCAATTTGATGTTGAATGGATCCTTTATCCTGTAGATCAAATTGGTATTGAGGGTATATCCATCTCCAAGGAAGACCAAATGAGTGTTCATGCTTATNNCACAAATCACCTAGATGTCCCTTCGATTGCTTATCTTTTTTCAACNCCTAATCTACCCGGAAAGTTTGATCGTTCAGCAGCGATTGATGATGGGCATGATGAAAAATCCATACGTGAGATTGCTTCAGATATCTCTGACTCTGCAAAATATAGGGGCCCAACAAGGNCATCTCGATCATTATTAATTTCTGGAGATACTTCCTCTGATGTTCCATCTTTTATTGAAATGAAATCATCAATAGACGTGCTAGTTCATGAGTCAACTTTTGATGATTCTCTGGAAGATAAAGCAGCATCCTATGGACATAGTACAGCGAGAGATGCTGCCAAAATCGCATCTCACATGGATGTTAATTTTCTAGGATTAACTCACTTCTCTTCTAGGTTTCAAGATTTATCTCATTTAGAAAAAGAGGCACGTTCAGTGTTTAATCAATCTCATATTTTAGAAGATGGAGATAGGATATCAATCGATTTAGATGGCTCAATTCGTCTTGACAGAAAAGGCTCTGAAGAATGGATTTCAATAGTATAGGCATTGAAATTTTGATACTTTTAGTGGATTAATTCAAGTTGTAAGAGGTAGGTTTCACTCTATGCGCCGGGTGATGGTAGTAACCACTATTCTGATTCTCGGCCTTGTAATTCCTACTGTGGATGCTACTGAGTCCAGAGAAACGGATTGTATTTCTGGCTCATCTTCATGGTCGCTTCTTGATCAGGAATGTGCTGTGTTTGCATTAGGGAGCATAGTCCCTGGCGACGTCCATTCAATTCAATTTCAAACAGATAATGAGGTTGACGTGTTAATTTTTTCACAAGCAGGTTTGTCCGTTTATTCTAACGACCAATCATATAGGACATCAAATGTATGGGACGAGAAAGGTACCCTTGAATCTTTGAATGGTACTGCTGAATGGCGTTGGACAGCCCCCATAAATAAATCACAAACTAATTGGTACCTTGTTATCGATAACTTAGACCATCCTCAGGATGATGATCAGGGTTCCAATGGAGGGTACTCTGCTACTGGTAGTATCACCATAGAAGCAGCATCAATTCGTTCTTGGACTCTCCATGATATGTTGTGGTCGTTAGATGCAGGAGAAGGAACAAATATTGCAGGGCCATTTAGTTTCAGAGAAGGGACTCAGATTCTAATTGAGGCCTTTGAAATTGAGGGAACCCCTGATGTCTTTTTTATGACAAATCAGCAGAAAGATCTATATTTACAAGATTATTCTAATGATTTCAGAATTTCAGATACGGATATTCTTTCAATATCTTCCTCCTCATCCCGTTCTTGGTTAGTACCTGCAGTTCATGCAGACCAAGATTTGTATCTTATGTTAGATAATACAGCATCCCCAACAGGAGGAGGAACTGGTTCAACTGTTGCAAGATTAGGAGTTGTCCTATCCATTTTACCAATTTTGGATGCGGAGATTTCAACTTCTGATGATTTACTTCAGGTTGATGTGGGTCAAGTAATTTCACTTTCTACCTTGACAACTCCGAATGATTGGAATCAGTTAGATCCTGCAGGGTTTTCATGGTTTTTTCCTGAAGCAGATTGTAGTATATCTACTACTGGAAACTCAGTTTCACTGTGCTGGACTACTGAAGGTCAAAGAACTGTTGAAGTAACTATCACTTCTACCGATGGCAGAACAGATACCGAATCTGTAGATGTAATTGTAATCGATAGTACCCCTCCGACATCTCAGATTCTTGTTAGTGGAGATATTCAAAGAGGTGTAGGAGAATCATTTACAATTTCTGGACAATCTTCAGATAATGGAGGGATCGCTAAAGAAGAATGGCTAGTAGATGGAGTTGTAGTCCAAACCCAGAATCAATCAGGAACCTCACTAACATATTCTTTTGATTCATCAACTGATATCGGTAACCATGTTATTATTCTCCGTGTTTTTGATCTATCTGGATTAACCTCAGTGTCAAATATTACTGTACAAATTTCAGATACTACTGCCCCTATCACATCTTCAATAACTGGGACCCAAGTAGTAAACCCGGGGGAATCCGTTACTTTCAGTATCAGTGCAAATGATGCAGAATCCTCTAATTTGACATATGAATGGGATATTGACGGTTCGGTCGACTCGGATTCAAATGGCGTTTCAGATGATGATATTGATCTAGTTGGTGCAAGTATTAGCATAAGTTACGATACAGGNGGAAGCCGTTTTGTTACATGTGTTGTTACCAATGAGGCTGGTTTAAGTTCAATTGAAACATTCACTGTTACTATTTTGAATCCTCAAGTAGAGGACACATCTAGTTCGATTTCTTTTGCGATGATTGCAATTATTATTTTGATATCTTTGCTAATACTGCTAGCAATTGGTGCATTTATTTGGCAACGCTCTACCTCTCGTCGAGTGGCTGAAATTATTGCAGAGCAGGAATCAGAAAAATCTGAACAAGCACCTCCTCCTACTGTAGAAGAGCAATCCCAAATGTATGCTNCTAGAAGATCTGATGACTTTGAATCAATCGCTGGTATGACCTCTTCAGAAATTCAACGAACTTCCAGAATTGAATCTAGTGAGGTTTTAGATGATTTATTCTCCGAAGAAGCTGAGCAGAAAGTTCCAGAAGATATACCAGAATCAAATCAAAAGGATGCAGTAAAAACATCGTCACCTCCTCCATCAACATTGGGAATCGAAATTCCAAATATGTCTACATCTTCTTCCGTAGTAGAACCTATCAAGGAATTAGCTACTACTATCAGAACAAATTGTTCATCATGTAATGAATCATTTGAGGTCGATCTTCCTCCAGGGGTGAATTCCGGAAAAACGGCTTGTCCGCATTGCGGCTCGATTGAGTTTGTTCAACGATGAGCCTATTTTGAACATTAACAGCAATATGCTAAAGATGAGTTCGTAGAGGTGATTAACAATGGATACAGATGGGACTCGCAACCATGGGAGAACGAGCANCTTCCTAATCCTCTTGATGTTGATGAGCGTATGGCTTCCTCTACCTGTTGCCAATGCTGCTATTCAAATCGAAAATCGTGACTTAGGCGTACTAACAGATTTGCATGACGCATTAGATGTAAGAGGTGGATTATTAGCAGATGATGGAGAATCAGCATCTGCAGAATCTGCCATGGCATCTGTGGATGCAGCCATTCGTCCGTCAGGAGCATATGATGCATTGTCGTTAGCAGATAATCCGATGTCAGACGCTAGTTTCAAACAAATTGATATTCAGCCAGTAGATCATCCAGATCCTTTCGATATTATCTTAGATCCGGAAAACGCTCCCCCTGGCGCAACAGATAGTATTCTCAACACGTTGATCAATATTACTGATTATGTGATTTGGACTCACTATGAAGGAAATGATGGAACAGTTGTTGACAAATTNGAGGTTGTAGATTTTTCAGCATCNCTNACATCACTCTTATTTTCCCCCGAGCCGTTTGAGCATGAAATAGACATTGATGATTTTCTAGGTGATGGAAATGCTCCAACTTTGATAGATACAAACGGTGATGGGATTCCTGATAGTCCAAATGATCCTGGAGATTGTGGATACGATGTTTCCGTTGGATTAACGGTNTCNATTAATCCAAATGACGGAGCTGGANTTGAAGGAACCACTTTGTGGGTAGAACCTACAGTCGAGTTTTCCGTAGAGATGTTTGATGGTCAAGTTGATTTCCTCGATGGAGGATGTTCTGCAACTCCTTCTTCGGATAGTAGTGATGCAGTTTGGAATAATATGAGAGAACTACGCGTTTCTCTTTTCAAACAATTCACATTTTCTGAGTCATTATTTTTTGGTTCAACAGGCCCGAGTTATATTTGGATTATTGANACATATCACACAATACCTCCAGAGGCAACATCTTTGGAAGTTGGATTAGAACGAATTTGGTTTGACATAGCTGATACCGCTCTAAGTGGAATCAACGGATTGTCACTCGGTTTACTCGTTTCACTTACTGGAATAGATCTATCCGGAATTCAATTAGTTTCGATTTCATCCCCATATGCAATTCATCTTGAAACACTAGGAAGTACTGCATGTCCATCTAATTATGATCCATTAACAGACGCTAGTGACATTCCTACGGAACATGGTTGTGGAATTTTAGCCGGTTTTGGATATATTCATCTCAGTGAGCCTGTTGACGGAATTCGTTCGTTGATAGAATTAGCCTACATCGAATTTAGTGCTCACCCCAGAGGTTTGGATGATAGAATTCCAAGTGAAGTGGATCTAGTAATTCGTTCTGATTCAGTTTTATCAACTACTGTTGCAGATGTAGGAGAGGGTTCTTTGACTTCAATTGAGTATTATTCTGACCGTAGAGCAGATGTTCATGTTCACTTCCACGAAGACCGACGTAACAAAGCCCCTTCTCAGNTGGGGGATACTTATGGAAATGTAACGGAAAGTTCAGGTTGGCTTCGAGGAATGCCAGAAGGTAGTATGAGCCAATTAGAAATTAATCGAATATTCACAATGCTTGGTTCAAACAAAGCACCTGAACTCCCCGGTCAAATCCCAAGCAGATTAGGTTTGATTATCGCTCTGAAGAATTTTTCCAAGGACACTACTCAGAATGATAACGATCCTTCTTTGCCTGTAAATCCAGCGGATCCTCCACAATCTTTGGTATTGATTAGATCTGTTCAATCAGTAGATGAGATCGATTACGGCTCTTGGTTCCTAAGAGAAGGGGCCGATGAGGATCGACGTCAAATTAGAACTAAAATGCAACAACTTCCCACTGCTTTGGTTCTATATGGTTCATTTTCCATAGGAAATCCTGATGAAGGGACTAATGTATCTCTTGATAATTCAGACAATTTAGATTTCTTTTCTAGAATATTAGATACTACTATTTTGAATTTAGTTGACATTTTCATTGGCATCGGGGGTGCATTAAATGCAGTTCCGGAAGCGTTAGGCGAGGCAATAAGTGGAGGAATGACTTCAGGTTCTGGCTTGTCTGGTTCAGATTTTCACTTACAGATGTTCGATGATATTAGTGTAAATCGTCTTCCAATGACTTTGGGAATGATTGAGATGGATTTGGGTACCTCTGACCACCCCACATTACCAGGTGANCACATTTTACTTTCCGAAGATAGAGATCTGAATTTAGTACAAGGTAGAGCAGGAGCAAGAGAACCCCTGATGCCGATAGCCCTTAGCGTGAGAATGAGAGGATTCAGTGCTGCTGATCTTACCGATGACACTTCCCTGGATAGACAAGTTATCGGATTGAAAACAATACAAAATGAATCTTTACGAGTAGGTTTTGTTTCTCACAATAATGGGACAATGGATAGTTCATCTATTCATTTAGTTCGAATTAGTTCAATTCCTGACTCAATCGAGATGACTGTACTTCCTGGACAAATGTCTTGGTCCTCTAGCGCCGAAATTGAGGAAATAACGTACATTGGTAAGGATGAAAATCATGTTCAGGCAATTAGGATGAGTGGTATTCCTACCAATTTTGATATGGATGTTTCAGATTCATTTTCTTGGAATGCATCATCGCCAATGTCTAGTGTAGAAATTCAAATTTCAAATCATTCCAATCCAGAAACTATGGACGGAGATCATTTTCTATACTTCCATGATGGTCCTACTGACACGGCTTACATGTCAGCTAGAATGACAAATATTTCTCGTGCCGCCTACCTCATTGCAGACACAGATTCAGATCCTGAGGCATTAGATCGAATTGAATTACACATAGACGGATCCTTGCCTTTCAGATCTTCGATTCAACATGTACCTGCTCTTGGATCTCCAGATACTCGTGGATTACATGTACGTGCACTATTCAATCCATTGCCAGGAGTGATAGGATTAGACGTTCCCAATGCAGATAATTTAGGCGGTCCAGAAATCATGATTCCTGAGTTCAATACATCACAAGGCCTGCAAGGTCTAGCATCCTTCATGGATGGGATGTCAGAACTTGGAGGTAGTATGAATCGACTACTTGCAGATTTAACAGAGACAGTTACAGGAAAAGCAGGAGAAACAACCTCTTCTGAGTTATCCCTGGGATTCGAACTTGATGCTGATAGACACTTTGATCTAACTGTAGATGCCCGTCAAGGGTCTCTTGATATTGAACCCCCTACATGGAGACACGGAATTTCAATGACAGCACTTGAAAGAGACGATGAGCAAGCATTCCATGTTCGAACATGGCTTCCAGGATTAGCACCTGATGTAAAGGCGGGAATTTCATTCAGGAATGAATCTGGACTTGAGATATGGGATATTGAAGTAGAGATGTCTGATTGGCTTCCAGCTCGTGAAGAATTTATTGTTGAAATAAAAGGATTCGATGGACAGGATTTGGATCTAGCTCTCATAGGATTCGAGGAAGGACAATCAACAGAAGTTTCCGTTGAAACATCATTCAGTACAAGAAACCTAGGTGCTGTTAGTGAGGTTACTACTTCTACAAATTATAAATTATCACAAAGACTTGATTACGTAATTGCATCCATTCTTGATAGGAGTTTAGGAACTAAATCCCAATTATTTGTATCTGATATTCCCGGAGAAATAGATCTTTATGCTTCAATTGGAGAATCAATATCAGTTTCTCTCTCAGTCCCAGAATCAGAAAGAATTCAGGGAGATTCTGTTAAATCAGTTATGCTTCAACAATTGCAATGGTCGGCAGGAGAATGGTGGCCTGCAACAATATTTTTGAAAGATGTCCCTGGTGAAATTGACTTAACCACAGATCCTGCAACTATCTTTGATATTACTAGGCCAACATCATTCCAAGGGATTCCTGAATTTGATTTCAGAGCATCTTCGGCAGGTATGGATTTGTACATGGAAATTACTGGAAGAGCAATCAATCAACGCGGTGATACTGTTCTGTTGGCAGAGGATTTGATGGATAGAATGACTGTAACATTAGATGAAGATTATAATTTAGCGATTAGATCTAGCGGAATTGGCATTCGTAATTTATACATGAGACAAAGTAATGTTCCTATTCAACCTGGAATTGTTCTTGAGCAAATGGAAGCAATGGGAGAGAATTTGAAATCTGCAACAATTTCATTGGATTACATCGGTAAAGCATATCCTATTTTCAAAATTGATGATGTTCAAGGGGGTCGTATTCTAATGTCTTCGAGAGCATCAGTAGATTTCATGGGAATAAAATGGGATGGTAGAGCGGTTTTGATTGATGCTCAACAGACATCCAGAATTCCGACTGGTACATCCATCGGAGTAAACGGAATAGCATCCGATCTTTCCTTACTAAATGTGATGCCTGGTTTTGATGGTTCTACTACCCATTATATGGTTCCTGAACCAATGTCTACTGGAATATTTACCTTGTGTGCTACTTTTCTCGGAGGTGATTAAATGGTCCTAGATAATTTAGACGAATTTGAGGAAGAAATTGATGANATTACTATCGATATTGGTGGACGAAAAGTAGCACTCGAAGATGTAGAACGAGCTTATGGTGCACTAGCCCAAGCCAAGGATATCGTATCAGTAGTTACTCCAGGAAGAGTCATTCTAGCTACCGGATTAGTTCTACTGTTGTTAGTTAGTTCATTCGGAGTATGGTATTGGATGATTCCTCGAGATGAAATTGTCATTGATACTGTATACATGCAGGGAGGTCCAGGACATGTTGTTTTATCTCAAATTCATAATCATGGCAGTCGAGAAGTTACTGATTTACGAGTTGAATTAGAGTTCAGAGATATGCAGGATGGTCTCTTGGGTTCTACAACGTTCGAAACCTCTAGTTTACCTGGTCATGTATCTGTTGCCGGTGATGATTTAGAATTAGCTATTTCTGGGGCATCTGTTTGGGAGAATTATAGCATTAGCATTCATTTATCTTACAACAACCATAGAGGAGAATCAGTTGAAAAAACTTGGCTACACATAGTTGGTGAATGGACAACTGAAACTTTTAGAGATGAAGGAGAAACTCATTGGTTTTGAATGTCGAGAGGTGCGAAGCCCTAAATCTGGTTTATTGGAGTAGTAATCATGGCACGCTCAAGACTAGCAGTAGGCCTTGTCCTCCTGCTTCTTTTGAATTTTGCATTTATCTCATCGCCAGAGGATTATTCAATGGGAGATAGTATATCGATTATTTCAGAATCTCCTATTGCACTAGAACCTGATCCGGATTCAATAAAAGGGGTTTCTCCAACATCTTTTGATGATGTTTCGATTTCGCATAGGAATCCTGGTGCAAATACTCCAGTTGGTTCGTTGTCGACAAATGGTTGGGTATTGTCGAATGATGTTAGTGAAATCTTTTCTTCCCCCAGAGAAGATCTATCTTTGATTTTGTTAGATAGTGGCATTGATCCTTGGACTACTCGAGAAACCATTTCTTCTCTAGAATCAGTTTCTGTCAAATCATTGATTCCTCCTACTGGATTTCTAATTCAAGGGAATAAAGAAGGCTTAGTTGCAGCATCATCTGTTTCTGGAATAATTGCAACATCATCTGTTCCCACAGCTTTAGTTGTAGATGAATCAGTTCGGAATACAGTGGAATCAATGAATCCAGAAGATCGAATTACTGTATTGATAACCGGTTGGAGAGATACTTCAGGAGATCTTCATTCAACGGTACAAATTAACGAAAAAACTCATGATTTTTCAGANTTAAATGTGTTTGACATTCGTCCGTGGGGTGATGGTAGAGTTGAGGCAGATGTAAGCATAGCCACAATTCCAATTCTAGCTACAAATCCATCAGTTGCATGGATATCATTCCCTCCTCAGTGGGAGATACACAACGATCGTTCTTCGGGCCATATGCGAGTGGCAGATACTGCCAATGCTTTCATTTCTGAATTAAATGGCTCTGGAATCACTGTTGCTGTTGCCGATTCTGGGATCGATCAGGACCATGGAGATATGAATGGCCGAATTACACATGTTGAATCAATGACATGGGGCGATTCTTCTACAGAAGACAGACATTCAGGTCATGGAACCCATGTCGCATGTACAGTTTTAGGCGATGGAAGTCGAGGAGGATATGCAGGAGTTGCTCCAAAAGCTGAACTATATTTCCAAGCAATGGAGGACGACTCTTCAGGTCAATTTTCTGGAGCAAGCGTTGACTATATGTTACGTACTGCATACAATGCTGATGTTCAGATCCACACTAATTCGTGGGGGTCTCAAGGGGATCATGGAAGGTATACTACTTCTGCTGCTGATGTGGATAGTAGGACATCTCAATACGATCAATTTTGGTCATATGATGGATTTACCGTATTGTATTCTGCAGGTAATGATGGCAATACTGGATTAACACCTCCAGCCACAGCCAAGAATTCAATTGCTGTTGCAAATCATCACAATAGAGGAGGTAGTGCTCCCGATACTATCTCTCAAACTAGTAGCAAAGGACCGACCGATGATGGTCGAATTAAACCAGATCTTGCTGCTCCGGGATCTTGGGTACGATCTTGTCTTTCTCAGGATGCTCAAGATACAGGTGGAAATAGTTGGAAGAGCACATGGTATATCGAATATTCTGGTACTTCGATGGCGGCTCCCAATGCTGCAGGGGCCTCCGCGCTTGTTCATGAATATCTTACCGAAATAGCTGGACGCCCTTCTCCACAAGGTTCGTTGGTCAAGGCGTTGTTGGTTTTGGGCGCAGAAGATATGGGTTCCAGAGACATACCTAACGATAGCGAGGGATGGGGGAGGATTAATGTTGCAAATTCCCTAGTCCCAGGAACAGATGTGGGAATTTTTGTTGATGACAGGAATAGTCTTCGCTCTGGTAATTCTGCTACCTATGAATTCAATCTCACTCGTTCAAATTCTCCGTTGAAGGTAGTATTAGCATGGTCTGATTATCAAGGTAGTTCTTCCAGTTCTAGTCAGTTAAGAAATAATCTCGATCTTGAAGTAGTTGCTCCAGATGGCACTACCTCCTATCTTGGAAATAATTTCCAGTCGGGGCGTTCTGCACCGGGTGGTTCTCCTGATGCAACTAACAATCTCGAAGTAGTTCTAGTTGATTCAGCAATTGCAGGTGTTTGGACTGTCAGAGTTTCTGATGTATACCANGGAGGNGGTAGGAGTGAGCAACCTTATTCTATTGCAGTTCGTGGAGTTAATGTCAACGATCTTCGATCAGATCCAATAGTTGTTTTACCTGATGTATCTTATTCATCAGAAGTTCCACAAGTAGGCGAAGANATGACAATTTCTGTTCCAATTTCCAACCAAGGNAGCGGCAGAGCGCTAGATCTTGTTGTCGAAGCAGGAATACTCAAAGTAGGGACATTAGGGACAGATTTAGGACGCCAGACTGTTACTATTGGCCCAGGTGTAACTAGAGTACTTCAATGGCAATGGACACCTCAAGANGAAGGAGAAGTAACATTACGAATCAATATAGATCCTGATGAAGCAATTGAAGAATCGGATGAGGATAATAATGTGGCAAATATCCCTCTTATTGTCTCAGCTCCNGGGATAAGAGTAGATGTTATTCAAGCAACTCAGGTTGTAACCTCTGCTGATCAGGCCTCAAGCACATGGACATTGAGAATTAAGAATACAGCATTGGTTCCAACTAATGCTTCTATGCAATCCGGTCCCGCAATCAGGGATTTTGATGGTACATCTTTTTCTTGGTTTAACTCATTCAATAGAACTTCAATGCCTCTCGAAGGTAGTGAAATTGTAGAAGTGACTTACACTTTGGTTCACACCGAACCAGAACCGGGCAATTATCGAATAACAATTACTGGAACTGATGAAGATAATAATATTCAATTTCCTATCGATATAATGTTGATTGTTCCGGTTCTTCCCGACGTTCAACTACAGTCTACCTCTTCACTGGTTACTCTCCATCCCGTTCACAATACTTCATTTGAGGTATTGATGTCGAATCGTGGTAATGGTGTTCAGGGGTATGATCTGAGAATCGATGCTCCTCAAAGTTGGAGTATGGGATTCGATGAACTTGGTTCCACAAAGGGTGCTTCCGGGGGGTCCACAGGCACCATGGAAATTGGAGAACAAATTAGAATCAATATGACTGCNATTCCNCCTTCNGTNATGATTGCNGCTGGAACTAGTNTAACNGCAAAACTCGTAGNAACATCCCAAGTTGANCCAACAGAATCATGGGAGATTGAGATACCNCTNGNGGTACAGTCCTTTGATAGATTNACNGCTCGNTTAGATACTCAANTNGGTGTAGTTTCNAAGGANGCAACTCTTACTCTTCAATACACAATTACGAATACAGGGAATCAAGATGTTGTTNTNACTCCAAATGCAGATAATCGCCCTTCNGGNTGGGATTTAAGCAGTTCATTNTCGTCATTTAANGTNGTACAAGGAGANGAGGCAATTTTTGGNNTTGCANTAANTGGAAATGGATTNGCNTCNAGTGGAACNATGCAANTTCAATTTGTTACTGAANGTGGATATTCNGTTAGTGTACCNTTACAAATTCAAGTTCAAGAAGAATATAGTGGNAAAATTTCCTTCTCATCGATATTGTTAGCTAATGGATCTATTGGAACAACACCTTCATCAGCAGGAGATGTAATTGCTGGACCTCCTGGATTTTATCTAGAATGGCTAGTAGAGAATGATGGAACTACTGCATGGTCTGGAGTTTATTCATTAGATGTAGCATCTGGATGGAATTATGAATGCGATTCACCAGGTGAATTATCCGGTGGTTCTTCGGGTTATTTGACTTGTAATGTTATTATGCCTGCTGATGTTACTCCCGGTTCTCAGCCCGCTATCGGTGCCGTAGTTACTGCCGGAGATTTATCTTTACTCGATATAATATCAATTCGAGTTGCGTCAACAGAATCAGCATCAATTTCTTGGTCAGAAAAATCTCCTACAATTCTCGTGGCCGGGGAATCTAATGAAGTTGAAGTAGAGATTCAAAACACAGGAACTGCTCCATTTGAGCATCGAGTTAGGGTTCTAGCACCAGAAGATTGGGATGTAGAATTAATTGATTCTCCAATCGTTAGCTTAAATCAACAATCTGTGACATTCATTGATATCCGCATAACTCCGAATAATGCTGTAACTGAGTCTACTTTTATCAGAGTTGAAATCTTAGGTCCTGACGACGCTATTATAGCCGCTGAAAACTTAGATTTNGAGGTAACTACGTCCGCTCAGGAGAATACAGATTCAGGAATAGGAGGGATTGTATTTGCTTTGGCTGGATTATTGATGCTATTTGGAACAACTCTGATTGTAGTTTTCGTGATTAGAAATCGTACTCCGAGGAGTCACTCGTTCACAGGTACCTTACCTCCTCCTCCTACATCTACTGAATCTACGAACATTCCATCAGTTTCATGTTGGGCTTGTAGCGAGAAAATCATATCCTCCAAGCGCAGAGCATGTCCTTCATGTGGTGCTCGCTATCATCTTCCTGGAGAATGTATTCATGCAGGTTTGGAAAATTGTCGACGATGTGGTGCGTCTTCATCAACATTCGTGGAGGAATAACATGCATCTTGTCGGAGGTCATTTATCCATAGGATGCTCACGGACGGTTATGCGAGGCAGGAGGGCCAGAGTAATTCTTCCTGTTTTTTTGCTAATTTTGATGTCTTTAAGTCCTATTGTTTCTGCTGATGCAAGCATTACTTTGAGTTCCAATACATTGGCTCAAGAGGCCGATTCTGATAACCCAGCGGAATATACTATCACTGTAAGAAACACAGGTTCTGATGATGTTACTGTTAGTCTAAGTACAGTTCAAGGAGAGGGGTGCCAAGGGTTTACTTCTAATATTGAGCAAATTAGTGGGACAATTGGCGCAGGATCTAGTGAGTCTACTACCCTAACTGTCACGGTTAGTCAAGGTGCTGATGGAGATTGTGAAACAACAGTACAGGGCACTGCACAAGTTGCCCCTCCTGCGGCTCCCGGGGCACCTGGGCAAGATGAGATTACTGTAACTACTACTGCTGGTTCTGGAGGAGGAGTATACGGTGTATCGCTCTCAACTCCCCAGCCAACTAAAGAGTATTCTTCTTCTGACGGAGAGGAAGTAGAATGGACAGTTACTGTTGAAAATACAGGTCAACAAGCAGAGACAGTTGCTTTAAGTCTGGATGATGATGGTTCATGTAATTCCGATTCTCTAAATGCAGTTGTCGAACCAGAGACAGTAAATCTTCAGTCCTCTGGAGATACAGAAGATGTGACGGTAACGGCTGAATTACCGTTGGGTGCTAGTACTTCTGCTGGTTCCCACTGCTGGATAGTAAAGGCAGAAGTCACTCAGGATTCTCAAAACCCTAGTGGTGGAGCAGAAGATAATTTGTCTGTAACGTTGAATGTTCCTGAAAGAAAAGAATGTATTGCCTCGTTATCCCCATCTTCGATTTCAGTTAGTCCAGGTGAAACTGCAACTTCAACATTCACCGTTACTAATGATGGAAATACTCAGTGGACTGTATCCACAGATGCTTCCGGAGCCAATCAAGATTGGGTAAACTTCCCCGGAGCATCTTCAGGATTAATTACTGAAGGAAATTCTCGAACATTTGATCTGGAAATTATTCCAGACGATTCTATTGAATCAGGTACTAGTACTTTGATTACTATCAAAGGGATGGATGGTACTTCCATGAAATGTGATGCAACGCTTTCTGTTCAGGTTGGACAGTCCCACGCAGCAAATCTTCAGATTTCAACAGGTTTTGTTTCCAACATTGAACCTGGTTCATCTGCTATTAATTCTCTTTCAATAATTAATGAAGGGAACGGACAGGATACTCTTGTCCTAGGTGGTTCAGTTCAGTTTGTAGGTCAGTCTGGATCGCCGAATGGCTGGTCGGTTTCCTTTGCATCTTCTTCTATTACTTTGAACAGTCGACATGCTAATTCTGGTAGTTCCCAAAGCGTGGAAGTTCAAGTNTCAGTTCCTAACNATGCCCGTGCNGATCAAGATGTTGAGGTTACGATTAGCGTNTCTTCAAGTCTTGCCTCNTCTTTGGGAACCTTATCCGTTGAAACATTCCGAATTAGTGTNGCAGAGATTCACGAATTAANCGTTACTACATCAGTTGGGAGTGGAGAAATAATGACNCAGACTGGATCTGCNGGTCAAATTGTTCGCTTCCCGTTNATGATTNTGAATGACGGAAATATTCAGGATAATTTCCTATTCGAGGCTTGNGATGATGGAGTCAAGAACGATTGTATCTCTCCTTCTTGGAACACTCGTTTTGTTGATTCTCAAGGAAATCAAATTAGTCTTGTTGTGATTGAACCAGGTCAGTCAGCGACAGTCGAAATGCAGGTAACTGTTGATACAGGTGCATTTGAATTTGAAGAAGAAGAATTCAGAGCACAAGTATACATTCAAGGAAATACAAATAAATTTGATTCTGCTTCGTTTAAGGTTAGAGTGTCCAATTATGACTACTCTGCATCGATTGCGTTTGCCGATCCAGGCGATGATCCCGACTCATTAGAAATCGCTCTTGCTCCAGATATGACATATTCGTTTGACGTCTTAGTATCTAATTCTGGAAATAGTAGTTTTGAAGATGAAGGATTACTCAGTTTTTCTGGTATGGAAGGTCTTGTAGAAGTTACATTTGCCAATAATGGAACAGAAGTCAATGGTCCATTTGTTATGGGGTCTCCTTCTTCAGATCCTCTTGTTTTTACCGTCACTCTAAGTTTACTTCCAGCTGCCGAAGATGGAGATTACGGAACTCTAAATCTTAATGCTGCTTCAATGAATGATGCAGCTAATCCTAACAGTGTTCAAATTCTGTTATCCATTGCCACTGTGTACGAAATAGACATTCAGGTCTTAACAGAATCCACTCAGCAAGTAAACATCGGCTCTTCAGTGCAGTACGAACTCAATGTTACAAACACTGGAAATGCAAGAGCGGAATACACCGTCAATTTATCTGATGGACTTAGAGGTTGGACATTAAGTCATGATATGGATGANACATTTTTCCTTAANCCTGGAGAATNTCAAACTATACTTGTCAAGGCATCTCCACCTATTGGCATTGTNGGTGAAGATCGTCTTCCNTTTGTAGTTAGAATAGAACCAATTGAGTCTCCATTAGATGGTGTTCCACTTGATNTNGTGGCACTAGGTGTAGAACCAACTTGGGGAGATCAACTAGGTTTATCNGAATCTCAGCAGAATTANGTGCAAATAGGCGGACTTGCTCTAATTGTGATAGTNATTTTNGGATTTATTTTACGAGCNTCAGCAGAAAATCGTCGTATGCAAGCAGATTTTGATTTAATNGANTCNGAAGATTGATTCAATCACGTCTTCATATTTCACCTTAAAAACACTTCAAAGTGAAGAATATCCTTATGGGCAGGTTTCCAGTGGGTTAAGTTGTAGGACATCAGGTCCTTCAGAGGTGCGAGTTTTGTCTACTATTCCAGCGGACTATCTTGCGGTTGGTTTGATGGCTATTGTAGGATTTTTGTTTCCGTTTGGTGGCTTCCTAACGTCTTACTTCCTTCGACCTACTCAAGATCCTAACGATCCAACAAAAATGAGATCTATACTTATCCCTGGAATGGAATCCGATCAAAGTCTTTACGTACGTCGTTTAAGTACATATGAATGTGGCGCTGATCCTGTTGGAGATGCCCGAATTGAGTTTCATTTTCAGTATTATTGGTATGCAATTATTTTCCTAGTTTTTGATATAGCATTCATGTTCCTTTCATTTGCTGGTATTCTTGTAACTGAAGCCACTGCTCANGGAGGTAGCCAAGTAGTTTCCTTGGANGAGGTATGGGGTGGCTTGGTTACACTTGCTGCTATTTTTGGCTTTATGGTTCTTGGAGTATGGTACGTTTTCCGCAAACGAGGAAGNATTTACATTTGAGGTGAAGAAATGGCTGATGACGGACAGAATTATTCTATCTTTAATAGTAGACTGTTAGTTGATGTTGTTGGCGATGTTACTGATGAGGCACTGAAAGCAAGCCGTCTAAAAGAGATTATTGGAGTAATCGGAGGCCGATTATTCAATTGGGCTTCTNGAAAATCTTTCTTTCCTCTTCATCTAGGTATCAAATGTTGTGCTCTTGAGATGGCTGCTGCAGGCGGCCCCCGTTTCGACGCCCAGCGTTTCGGACTTTTCTTCCGAAGTAGTCCAAGACAGTGTGATGTACTACTAGTNAACGGACCGATTTCTAAGAAGTTTGCAGATCCAATTGTTCGATTGTGGGAACAAATGCCTGAACCTAAATGGTGTATCGCCATGGGTGAATGTGCTATTTCTGGAGGCCCATATTTCCAATCTTACAATATTCTTGAAGGCGTTGATACAGTAATTCCCGTAGATGTCTACATTCCTGGCTGCCCTCCACGCCCTGAAGCTTTGATNGATGGTTTCGATTTATTGAGGCAAAAAATCCTCTTGAATGGTGTTAGCCCTGAAATGTTGGTAGAAGACAACTCCAGTCCAATTGTTGTAGGTGATGANTAGATGGGGATGAAAGTTGATCANGATAAGCAGATTGCTGCCGCTAATGACGTAATTACTGCTTTAGAAGCAGAATTTAGTGGTGAGGGCTTGAGTTGTGAACTTCGTATGCATTCTGGAGGAAAGCATCAAAGATCGTATGTATATCTTGAGTGTCCGCCTTCGATTTGGTTGATTGTTGCGGAAACACTTTCTGAGGTTCATGGAGTAGATTATTGTTCAATGGTCACTGGTATTCATTGGCCTGAAAAGGCTCCTGAAATGGAATGGCAAGTTGTTNTCCATCTAATGAGAATGGGTATCAAAAATCCACCTTCTAATGAAGGAATAGTAATGCCTATTATTTCTGATGCTTCAATTTTACAAGGATCGGATATGCCTTTGGAATTTGAAGTTAGTATTCCAATTTCTGAAACTAGAAATCCATCAGTTCCATCGGTACAACACATTTGGGTTGGAGCAGATTGGAATGAAAAGGAAACTTGGGATTTAGTAGGAATAGATTTTGAGGGGCATAAAGAAATGCGAAGAGTTTTGCAACCTCACGAAACTCCAGCTGGATTCCACCCACTGCAGAAACAGCACAAATTACGATATCACGAATTCAATGAAATGTATGATGATGCTCAAGGATTTATGCGTAAATCAGAGGATATTGGTAAGGTCAAGTAGGAGGGTTTTAGATGGCAGAAATGTGGATTTCTATGGGACCTCAACATCCTATGACTCACGGTTTGTGGACATTAAAAGTCAAGATAGATGGAGAAACAATTGTTGATACAATTCCTGATTTAGGTTATATCCATCGAGGTGTAGAAAAGATATGCGAATCTCGAGACTTCACTCAAATTACTCCATATTGTGACCGATTGTGCTATGCTAGTGCGAATACTTGGTCACATTCATACATTTATGCTGCTGAAAATTTATTGGAAGTCGAAGTCCCAGAACGAGCAGAATATATTCGATTGATTGCNGTTGAAATTCAAAGGATAGCTAGCCATTTGATGTGGCTAGGCGCATATTGCCCTGATATTGGNAATCTTACTGCATTCGTATATTGTCTCCGAGAACGTGAATTAATGCTNGATCTTTTACAGGAGTTAGGTGGCTCCAGAATGCATTACAATTTNCCTAGAATTGGAGGNGTAAAGCGTGATTTACCTCATGGTTTTGCAATGCGTTGTAGGGCCAAAGTGAAGTTATTCCTTGAACGAATTCATGAATATGAAGCACTACTTGATGAGTCCACAATTTTCCTTATTCGTACTCAGGGTGTAGGTTATGCAAAACCTGAGGAGATGGTAAATCATGGTGTCTCTGGCCCTAATCTTAGAGCAGGAGGGGTAAATTATGATGTCAGATGGGCACATCCNTACTCCGTATATGATGAGTTNGATTGGACACCTTCTGTGGAAAGATCTTCNGTAAANGGCGCTGATTGTTACGATCGTTATCGAGTTCGATTNGACGAAATGAANACNTCNGCAGAANTAATTCTTCAAGCATTAGACAAAATTCCCGGAGGCGCAGAAACATATCANGAACCNGGAGANCCTGCTCTTGTGGCAAAAGCNCCATCTCGTGCAACNGATGGTCAAACAGGCTTCCATCATTTTGAGGATCCTCGTGGAGAATCGATGTTTTACATTGTTGGAGGAGGAGATGAAAGAGGAAAGAATCCATATCGTGTTTCCATTCGTTCTCCTATGTTCATTACTATTCCTTATGCAGCAAAATGTATGATTGGATACAAAATTGCTGATGTCCCTGCAATCATGGGAAGTTTCGATCCTTGTATCGGGGAGACAGATCGGTGATTNTATGGCTACAGAAGACTGGTTTGATGTTCGTGGAGCAGTGGCATGGGTTACTGAACAAACAATGGACAAAACAATTGNAATGACCCGATTCTGGGAACAAAAATACTGGTTGAGTGACTTTTCTGCTGAATTCGCTATGGCTGCAATAATATTTGTAGTTACNATGTTGGCNGTATTGGGTCCAGTTTGGATGGAAAGAAAACTCATTGCTCGTTTGATGGATCATCGTGGTTCAACAATTGCAATTCGTTCACTATGGACTGGTGAAGGTAATATCCGAGTAGAATGGTGGAAGAATNTACCATTTGGAATCGGAGTCCCAATCGGTTGGATTAATGGATTCTTATGGAATAATTTTGGTAATGATTCNANCAACCCAAANGTCACTCAGGTTGGAAATAGAAGTTATGCTGGATTCTGGTGGGCTTTACCCGGAATGATNAACAATTTTGCTGATTTTACAAAATTCGCAATCAAGGAACACATGCCTCCGAGAGATGCAGATCAAGTTACCTATGAAGTGGCTCCTTACATCATCATCTCCACAACATTACTTGTTTTTGNCTTCATCCCTTATGGCCCNAGTTTGTACGCTGCTAATCCAGATTTATCACTAGTCTACATGATGGCAATTTTTGGAATTGCGCCTCTGGGTGTTTTCTTTGCAGGTTGGGCATCTAACAACAAATATACTCTCATTGGAGGNATGAGAAGTGCTGCTCAATTGACTGCTTATGAAATTCCTCTTCTTGTCACAGTTCTTGGGATTGCCGTACTTAGCGGGACTTTGAATATTATCGAAATTGCAGAATTTCAGATGAATAATTCTCTTGGTAGTGTTTGGAATATTTTCCTTATGCCTCTTGGTGCAGCACTTTTCTTAATCACTATGATAGCTGAAGTAGAACGCACTCCATTNGATATGCCCGAAGCAGAAGCCGAACTCGTAGAAGGTTGGTGGACTGAATATGGNGGAATGCGTTGGGGTCTTCTTTTCGCCTCTGAATATCTTCGAGCACTNGCAGCCTGTCTTTTGTTTTCCCTATTTTTCTTAGGGGGCTGGGAGTTCCCATTTGAGGATTCATTGATTGGTCTTCCATTCATTGGAGGNGTCTTTGNCATTNTATTCCAAATAGTNCCTCATTCTGCTTGGTTATTGATGAAAGCATGGTTGGTNTTTGGTTTCTTTATTTGGGTTCGAGCNTCCCTACATAGAGTTCGTACAGACCAAATTCTTGAATTCGGATGGCGTTACTTATTGCCACTTTCTGTAATCCAGTTGGGNCTTAGTATTTGGCTNCGNCTAGGTGTTTATGATGGNGGCCCTTGGCCAATGATTGTACCAATATTGATCACAGTGGTTGCTGTTGTTCTGTTTGTTGTTNTNGTCCTAGATGAAGACGAAGAAGCACTCGCAGAGCAAAGACGCCCATATCACGTTAGTGAGATCAACAAAGCTTCACCAGGAGCTAGAATTAATTTGGAGGANTAAATATGGCTTANCACCCTAGAGCGACACCGAACTTTCGAAATCTTGTAGTTCGTCCNATGTGGATTACTTTNCGTGCNGNGCTNCGAACAATNCCATATATNGGCCCACGTTTCTTTTCNTCNGGATANCATGGAAAGAAAGCTCAGATGCTTGANGAGGAGACGATTTNNCGTNTTGGAGAACATGGNGAAGANNGNCCGATTTATGCAGCAGATCGTGAGACNAGCCANTATGTAAAATCGATTTCTCGTCCTGTNACNNTAATGTANCCATACGAGCGNTTNGAGGATCTTGAACCATGGTTATTCGTTCCAAATAATTACAATGGAAGAATAGGAGTTGTNTGGGAAACATGNACTGCTTGCAAGGCATGTGTTAGAGCATGTCCAAATGATTGTTTNCACATGGAGTCTGAAGTNAGAGTCAATGTTTTNGATATGCCAGACGCGNCAGAAGAAGATGCTGGNTTNAGTTCAGTAGAATTTGTTGAAGGTGGATATCTTGCTAGGAAAAATGAAAACTTTGAGGAAATTGAAAATACATTTTCCTTAGAAACAGCACATGAATCTGCACCTCAGCAATATGATTTTGCAGAAATCATTGATTTAAGCGGCAATACTGCATCAGTACGTTGGACAAATTCAGGAAAAACGGAATCTGTAGATTTGGATGGTATGATTCCAGCTGAACAAGATATTGTTTCAGGCAGAATAGACTTAGGCCGGTGTATGTTTTGTGGTCTTTGCATGGAATCATGCCCATTCAATTCCTTTTTCATGACAAATGAGTATGATGGAATGTCAGGTCTTACTCGAGATGATTTGTGGATGGATGCTGCTAGAACTAGGGTTCTTCCTGTTGTTCACAAGGAAGCAGTAGATCGTGAACTTGCGAAGAGAGCAGATAAGGAAAGAGCGAAGAGAGAAAGGGCAGCAAAGAAGGCAAGTAAGGAGGCATGATTATGGCAATTGATGGCGAACTAATCACATTTGGTTTGTTCAGTTTAATCGCCATCGGTGGTGCTTTAGGTTGCGTTTATGCAAAACGAGTCGCACACTCTATGCTTTCGTTAGTTTTCTGTTTCTTTGCAGTTGCAGGAGTATTTGTTTTAGCAGGTGCTGAATTACTTTCTGCAATTCAGATATTGGTATATCTTGGAAGCGTAATGTTAGTNGTTCAATTCGGCGTTATGCTCACTCGAAGACAAATTATGGACGGTGATTTTGAGTGAGAGCATTGGGGAATGTAGCTCGCGCGGGCATNGCAATTCTTGGCTTTTATCTNATGAGTTTACTTGTTGCTGCTCCNCGTTGGGCGTCCGGAGGAGTAGAAATGACTTCCCCTACTGCTCTTTTTGCTGATGCCTTNATGGTAGATTGGTCTTTTTCTTTGGTTATTCTTGGCGCATTATTGGCAATGGCGATGATTGGNGCTTCATACCTTGTTCGAGATGAACGATTAGANAATCTAATTTGGAATGAAGGTGGAGTTGTAATATCAGCTCCACCNAGTAAAAGATCTTCAGTTTCAGTTACTATGGATTCTCCATCAGGTAANGAATTGCAAAAATTAGCTGATTATTTAGTNGAGAGTGGCCAAACTGTTTTCGATTTTTTCCGTTCAATCGATTTAGATGATTCTGGAGAAATTGACACCATGGAATTTCAATTGGCTCTCAAGAATGCCAGTATTGGAAATCTTCCTCCATGGGATATTGACGCATTAGTAAGTCAAATGGATTTGAATAGCGATGGTAAATTGGATTTGCCTGAATTAGATATTGCATTAACGAGTTTAATATCTAATGAAAACAAAGATTNCGTGAAAGAAACAGAGGCTGAGGTTGTTGAAACAAAGGCAGATGATGAAGCCGAGAAAGAAGCTGCTGAGCACCAGAAACGTCTAGAAAAAGAACTAGAAGCACGTCGCAAGAATCTAGAAAATCTTGATGAGAAGGCTAGAAAGAAACAGGAAGAACTCATTCGAGTTGCTGAAAAAGCAAAGACAATCGATTTCGGCACTCTTGGTATTGCTAGTGCTTCTGATGCTGATGACCTACAAAAGATCAAGGGCATTGGGCCGTTTATTGCTGAGAAATTGAATGCGCTAGGAATATACAAGTTCAGTCAATTGGCCAACATGACCTCTGAAATTGAAGAGGAAGTCAATGTTGCAATCGAATTCTTCCCTGGACGAGTCAAGCGAGATGAATGGGCAAAACAAGCTAGTACTTTTATCGGAGGTGAAGAAGAATGATAGATCCAGGCTATATTTCTGGNCTTTCTGCAATCTTATTTTTTATTGGTCTTGCCGGAGCGTTCACTCGTAAGCACGCAATTATTGTATTGATGTGTATTGAGATAATGCTCAATGCTGTAAANCTAAATTTTGTTGCTGTTGCTATGCAAACCGGAGATCCTGAAGGTTGGGTATTCATATCTATCGCTATTGCNATAGCAGCATCCGAAGTTGCAGTTGGATTGGCTATTTTCTTATCTCTATACAGTACTAGGGANACAATCAATCTCGACGAGGTTGATTTATTGAAACATTGAGGTGATAAGATGGGTGAATCGAAAAATGAATCGCGTCTTTTACTCTTCATATTAGCCGCTGCAATAATTCCNCTAGGGTTAGCACTNGGCGGAGGAGGCCAGGCAACTGATTGGTCTTTCGTAATTATTGCTGCCCCCATGATCGCCTTNCCGATTATTCTACTNGCNGGTCAAATTTGGAATGGNCATCCACTATGGAAGAATACTCTGAAAGAAGGTGGGATTCCAGCCTTAATGACNATGACAATTACCTTAGGAGTNGGTCTTTGGGTGATTATAGAATACATNGGAGGAACNGCTCAAATTGATTCTTATTCATCAGTGAGTCATATTCTTTCTTGGATTTCATTCGATGTGATGACTCATACCGCTAGTGGCTGGNTNATCTTACCACAGTGGGAGATTTCTTTCGGAGTTTGGGTAGATCAAACAACATTGATGTTATTATTTGTGGCTACTTTCCTTACATTCCTCATTTGTTGGTTTGCCATAGGGTACATGACTACAGATGAGATTAATGAAAATAGAAATCATCGCTTCTTCGCGGAATATTTGTTATTTACAGCAGGAATGTTTGGCATGGTTCTAGCAGACAATTTCCTTTGGTTATTCATTTTCTGGGAAATAATGGGACTTTGTTCTTATCTTCTGATTGGTTTCTATTATTGGAAGCCTAGTGCTGCTTCTGCAGCAAAGAAGGCATTCATGACTACTAGAGTAGGAGATGTCTTTTTGATGGTAGGGCTGTTAATTCTCTACCAGATTTACGGTTCATTGGACTTTGCAGTAATTTTCGATGACCCTTCTACTGGAGTAGCAGGAGCAGTCGATGCTAGTTTGTTAGGATGGGCACTCATTATGTTGTTTATTGGTGCTGTTGGTAAGTCTGCTCAATTCCCACTTCATGTTTGGCTACCTGATGCAATGGAAGGCCCCACTCCGGTTTCTGCTCTTATTCATGCTGCTACAATGGTCAATGCAGGACTCTACCTAGTAGCAAGAATGGTTCCTTTTGTTGATGTAGCAAACGGAGGTGTTCATGGATTAGAAGATATTGGGTTACTCGTTGCGTGGGTCGGAGGAATTACTGCATTTATGGCAGCAGGTATTGCATTTGTTCAAAATGATATNAAGAAGGTTCTAGCNTATTCTACAATGAGTCAATTAGCATACATTTTCACAGGTCTAGGTGCAGCCTTNTGGTTCCTAAATCATGANGGGGAAGGTATGAGAACTGCAGGNGTTATNGTGTTAGGTTCATCTTTATTCCACTTATTCAATCACGCTATGGCAAAAGGAATGCTCTTCATGGCTTCAGGTTCTGTAATTCATGAGGTCCACCATGCTCATCATCATATACATCACGATCATGATGGTGACGAACATTCTGACGTATCAGAAATTCCAGAAGCGTTGGTGTCTTTAGTGAAGCATCTTCGTACAGATGGATTGACTTTACGTCAATTCTTTGATAATTTAGATATTGATAGTAGCCGAACTCTAACTGTTGAAGAATTACAATCTGGTCTTGTTTCAGCATCTATTGTTGATGACTCTACGGATATTGAGGCTTTAGTTAACGCAATGGATCGTAATGGTGATGGAGAAATAGACCCTGCTGAATTAGATAGATACATGATGGATTTCTTGATTGGTGGAAAGATAGAGTCCCATGGTGAACATGATGATTTCGATCCTCAAGATATGAGGAATATGGGTGGTTTAGCAGCCCATTTACCTGTCACTTCTACAGCTATGATGTTAGGTTCTATGTCAATTATCGGAATTCCTCTGATTGGAGGTTTTTGGTCCAAAGAAGGAATTGTAGGTCATACTTGGGATGCTTTCTTCCATGGTGAATCATTGATGTTAGGACCTGCTCTCTTGATACTATTAACAGCAGGAATGACCGGATTTTACATGTCGAGAATGTGGTTCATGACATTTGCTGGTTCTCCAAAATCAGAGGTTGTAGAACATGTACATGAAACAACCCCTTGGATAAAGACACCACTTGTGACTCTCTCAATAGTAACCGCATTTACTGGATTAATACTGTCAATGTTCGGTGTTGTGAAATTCCTTGGTGGCAAATATGATGAATTGAAACTTTACGATTCATACAGTTACGATCCATCTGTTGTTGATGCGTTCGTCTATGCTCTTGAGCATGCATTCTTGCCATCAGATCCTAATTTCATGATTGTAGGCTACACCACAATTTTCCTTTCGTTTATTGTTGGGCCATGGTTTGCTATGCGAATTCACGGAGGTTCACTAAAAGAAGGAAGTTCTGCAATTCCATTAGTAGGATGGTTAGTCAAATTATCTTCTAGACCGAGCAAAATGGATGTTACTGAAATTAGTGAATCTTCATTGGCGAAGGCACTTGAAGAGAGATTATACATCGATCATTTGTATGAAGAAATAATTCGTAGAACAGTAATTCCTTTCTCATTATTCTCCTCTTGGTTCGATAGAAAAATAATTGATGGAATTGTTAGAGGATTAGAAAAAGGATCTCAAGCCTCCAGTCAGAAAATTCGCTTACTCACTACAGGTAGTACTCGCGATTATATTTTGTATGCCACAATCGGGGCTCTCAGTATCATATTCTTGCTCATGGGGGTGACTTCTTGAACGAATTAGAAATCCTAACTCTTACTCCTCTTTTTGCTGGTTTATTTTTACTCCTAATCTACGAAGTTGTCCCTTCAAGTACAAAGAAACAGGCTGTTGATTTGATAAAATATGCAAACATGGGTATTGCAGTATTATTGTTCGGTCTAGCAACGCAAATTGGTCTCGAAAATGATTGGTTATCGACATGGTCTGCTGGTTCTTTCGGGGCTCAAGGATCTTACCTCTTGGAAAGTGAATATACTTCTCTAATCCCTAGTATTGGAGTGAATTGGCATGTTGGAATTGATGCTCTATCGTATCCTATGATTTGGTTAACTACGCTTTTAATTCCAATTTCTATGTTGGTTCAATGGGATGCTAAAAAGGGTGCACAATTCCATAGTTTGATTCTTCTGATGGAAGGAGCATTACTAGGTGTATTTGCAGTATTGGACTTATTCTTATTCTATGTTTATTGGGAACTAACATTAGTTCCTATGTTTTTCTTGATTCTAGTTTGGGGAGGAGAAGATAGAAGATATGCAGCCATGAAATTCTTCATCTATACGTTTGCAGCTAGTATTTTGATGTTAATCGGAATCTTAATTGTATATTTCCATAGTTCTCCAGTGTCAGGCATTTCAGGAACGTTGACCCAACACCATTTCGATATCCCGCTACTAATGCAACAGTCATCGTTGATTAGTTCTGCTGGATTGAGAACAGTCGTATTCCTCTTGATGTTGGTGGGATTTGCCACTAAAATGCCCAGCGTTCCAGTACATACTTGGCTTCCAGATGCCCACGTTCAAGCCCCTACTGCTGGTTCAATGCTATTGGCAGGAGTGATGCTAAAGATGGGGGCATATGGATTCCTCAGAGTTGCAGTAAGTTTGTTCCCTCAAGAGACGGTAACAATGATTCCATTGTTGGTTTTCCTAGGTATGGCTAGTTTGTTTTATGGAGCATGGGTATGTCTTGGGCAAACAAATCTCAAACGAATGGTTGCTTATTCATCTGTCTCTCACATGGGTTTGATTTTCTTAGGAATTGCAACAATGCAACCTCTTGGAATTGCTGGAGCATTATTTATGATGTTCGCGCATGGAATAATTTCTCCTCTTTTGTTTGCTGTTTGTGGCTCATTCAAACATCACTATCATACCTTGGAAATTGGTTCAATGCGTGGATTAGCACATCATAGTCCGTTCATGGCTGGCCATATGATGTTGGGATGGATGGCGAGTCTCGGACTTCCTCTTATGGCTGGTTTCGTCGCAGAGGTGGCAATTATGATCGCTTTCTGGATGACTTTTGGTTGGTGGGTCCTAATCCCTGCGTTAACATTAATTCTCACAGCAGCATACTATCTATGGTCTATGCAAAGAACAATTTTTGAAAGTGGAGACCCACACAATGGTATTCTTCCAGACACTATGCATGGAGACAAACCTCGCGATGTCACTTGGCACGAGAATGCTGGGATGTTCATATTAGGATGTTTAGCAATTCTATTCGGAATTCTTCCTGCATTATTCTTTGAGATGATGTCTAATTGGAGTACAGGTTTGGTTAGTGAAATCATGATTGATGCTCTTACTGCTTTGGGGGTGACTCCATGAATATAGAATCCCCTCTTCTTGCTCATCCACTGTTAGTAGAATCTCTGCGTCCTGAGGTGACAATAATTGTGGGAATCCTTCTTCTCATAATAGTCCCAAATCTAGGAAATGCTACAGTTAGGATTCCAATGACTCAATTTAGAATTCCGGTATTCCTAGGAGGTGAGCGTTTCCGTGCTACTAGTGATCCTTTAGTTCCAGGTGTTATTTCTCTGTTTACTCTGCTCTTAGCAATGGCTAGTAGTTTGATGACTTTCGTAGAAGGTGCCGCTCTATCCACAGTATGTATTTCAGCAAACGGGGCAATTCAACAAGGTTGTGCTGGCTCGTCTGATTACATTTTACGATCTGATGCATTTAGCCGTATTTTCACATCAATATTCAATTTTGCATTGTTGGTTGGAACTGCAGCAATGATAAACAGAATGCCTGCCAAGGCCGATGCAAAAGCTCCTCATCCTGATTCTAGTGATTCATTCAGAGCCCGTGCAATTCGTGTTCTTTTGAATAATCGGCGTCAAGGTGACTTCCATTTACTTGTCTTATTCGTTGCTCTTGGAATGAGTATTGTAGCATTATCTACTAATCTATTCTTACTATTTGTAGGGCTAGAATTAGCATCCTTGGCAATCTATATTCTTGTAGCATTCATGAAAGAAGAAACTACTAGTGGAGAAGCTGCAACGAAATATTTCCTTACAGGCTCTGTTTCAAGTGCGATAACTCTCTATGGAATGTCTCTGCTTTACATCTGGAGCGGTTCTGCTACAGATTATACTTCTGCAACCTTGAATCTCACTGGACCTCAAGGATTAGCTGCTACATGGGGTGCAATGGAAACTCTTGAACCACTAGCTGCAATTGGTTTTGGAATGCTACTTGTTGGTTTTGGATTCAAGGTAAGTGCAGTTCCATTCCACTTTGCAGCCCCAGATGCTTACTCTGGTACCTCTTCACCAATGGCATCAATTCTCGCTACTGCGTCAAAGGCAATGGGATTCGCCGCACTTCTTCGCGTATTGGTCGTAATGACTGGTCCTGAATTCGGATCTGCAGCATTCTGGCTCCCACTAATTGGAATACTTTCAGTTATTACGATGACTTGGGGTAATCTTGCAGCACTTTCCACCGAGAACCCGAAGAGAATGTTAGCGTATTCAAGTGTCGCACATGCTGGATACTTGCTTGCTGCTCTTGCAGCTCTTGGCTCAGGATTGGCCAGTGAATCTACCAATGAATTACTAATTACGGCAGTAGTATTCCATCTTCTTGTTTTAGCTTTCTTCAAGTCAGGTGCATTCTTGGTACTAACGATGACAGAGATTAGAGATGATTCCTCATCAATAGAGTCACTATACGGTCTTGGACGTCGAGATCCAATCATTGCAGTAGCGATGTTTGTGTTTATGTTGGCTCTTGCAGGTGTTCCTCCACTTTCAGGATTTCTTTCGAAATTCCTTGTAATAGATGGTATAATTTCAGCGAGTACTGGAAGTGGTTCAATTTCTGCTACAGGTGCTGTTGCTTGGTTGAATAGTGTTCATTGGATTTTCTGGCTAGCAATCTCTATGGCATTAAATAGTGCTCTATCCTTATTCTATTATCTAAGAATAGGACAAGTAATGTTCTTTGAGAAGTCAAAGAGTATTCTACCTCTCCCAGATGCACCAATGATTAGAATCACAGTAATCCTTTGTCTGATTCTAACGGTTATTGCAGGCATAGGTCCTTTCAGTCAAACCTTGGTTGATATGGCTACTATGGCAGCTCAACACTTGTTGAAGGTTTGAGCCGCCTTGACCGTTGTTGTTTTTAGTAGGTGGTCCGCAGGCTATCTTCAATGGCACGCGGTCGAGAGGATAAGGTGGACGAAGAACTCCTTGCCCAGATGGAGTCTGGAGACGGTTCAACCCGTATCCGGGTCCCACTTCCAAATCGTAAAGTAAACGAGATGTTTGCTATCGCTGACCAGATGTTGGGTGGACGTAGAGTTCGAGCTATTTGTGAAGATGGTGAAGTTAGAATCTCTAGAATTCCAGGAAAGATGCGTCGTAGACAATGGGTGAGAGAAGAAGATTTGATTGTTGTTCAACCTTGGGAATATCAAGACGATAGAGCAAATGTGATTACGAGATATAGCAAGACACAAGCAATGTACCTTTCTCGAAAAGGACAGCTACCTCCTATTGTAGATGTATTCGGATCTGGAGAAGAGTCCATAGAAATTGGAGATGAAAGTGGAATTTTTGAATCATCTTCAGAAGTAGATGAAATCGAATCTGAACAAGAAGATGATGTGGATGATATGTTTTCCTCGAATGATTCTGATGAAGAGTTGACACCTGAAACGGAACCTATTGCAGAGCCCACCAGAACTCGTCATGATGATTTTGAAGATGATGATGATGGCGATATAGATTCATTCTTTGGATAGGTGGTCTCGTGACCACAGATGATGAATTCGTTGACGACTTTGAAGATGAAATTGATGTAAAATCCATGCATGGTGAAGGTGGAGTATCTACTGAGTGGATGGATCAACCCAAAATGAAAAAGATGTTCCAAGAGATTGAACATCGATTGCAAGGAGTCCTTGGAACAGGGCGATATGACTGGGTAGATAGACGTGTTTTCGATCAAGTTTTTGATCAATCTACATTATTATCAATCTACAAACTGATGCGCCAAGGTGCTATTGATACAGTTGAATTTCCTATAGCCAGTGGGAAAGAAGCTCATGTTTTCTATGCTACAAGTATTGATGGTCCACGAGCAGTGAAAATTTTTCATACGAGTAATGCTGTTTTCAAAGGATTAACAAAATACATTGAAGGTGATCCAAGATTTGGAGGATTAAAACGAAGGCATCGAGAATTGGTGACTATCTGGGTTCGAAAAGAGCATCGAAATTTGAAGAGATTAGAGAATTCAGGTCTTCGAGTTCCTGCTGCATTTGAGGTGAATCGGAATGTGTTAGTAATGGAATATCTTGGCTCAGATGATGGTCCAAGCCCTCGCCTTAGAGACATAAAAATTGAAGATCCAGATACAATTTTCAATGAATTAGTGAATTTTATGAAAGTTTCATGGAAAGATGCTGATTTAGTCCATGCTGATTTATCCGAATATAATGTACTTTGGCATAATGATGAACCATGGATTATCGATGTAGGGCAAGCAGTAAAATCTGCTCACCCTAATGCTCAAGAATTTTTAATCAGAGATGTAAGAAATATTTGTAACTGGGCTAGTAAAAAAGGAGTCGAAACAAACTTTGAAGAAACATTGCTGAGTATTTTAGAGGGATAATCTGGAATAAGTTGTAGGTGATTTAGGGATGGAATTACTTGCTAGAATTGCAAAAGATCGAATCGGAGTCCTCATAGGTAAGTCGGGTGAAACTAAGTTAGAAATTGAGAACGCGGCTCAATGTACGTTACATATTGATTCAGATACAGGAGAAGTTAACGCAAAATGGTCTGAAGAATCCGATCCAATTGTCCGAATAAAAATGCCAGATGTGATTCGCGCAATCGGTCGGGGGATGGCTCCATCAAGGGCAATCACTCTCTTAGAAGATGATGTTCATCTCAAAATGTATGATATTAGAGAATGGGTTGGACGTCAACCCAATCAAATTAAGAGAATGAGGGGAAGGATCATTGGAAGAAACGGAAGAATTCGTGAACTTATTGAGGAATTAAGTGGTGTTGAGTTAGTAGTTTACCGTTCTACAGTTGTTGTTGTTGGAGATATAGACTCGCTTACCATCGGTTCAGCTGCAGTAGAGAGAGTNCTNNNNGGAGCAGAACANGGAACNGTNCTCAAGTNCNTNGAGNCNGAAAGANGNCGTCAACGANTGGAACGTCAAACNTTGGCAATGCATGAACAGCGTCAATCNNCAACNTCTTCNGGATTTGATGCTCTNGTTCCNGGTNTNGCNGCNGCNAGAGAGAGAAGAAATGAACGTAGATTCAAAGCNTCTCAAGTAGATCCTNAAGANNNNGANGCAGTTANTGANATGATGGAATTAGCNGNAGANGANTCAATAAATTGGGAAGANGANTAATNATTCTTCNTTTGTACTTCTCATTGTCCANGCCATCCATCCTGNNACTGCAATTAAGAGGAANANAGCAGGCATGAAACTAGTAACAGCGCCAATTGAACTTGGNCTTGCTCCACTAACAACAAGATATTCTACATTATTTCCATCATCCTTCTCAGGAATGATTTCATCNGGNTCAATTGATAATTTCAAATCATATTCACCGGATGCAAGAATTCGNACTTCAAATGGNTCTAATACTTCTCTACCATCATANAGGCTACCTGCATTCAGTGTACGAGTCTCTAAAACAGTCCAATTTGTATCTGTAGTTCTATCACTAGGTGCCATCTCTAATCTAACAATTACTGAACCAGTAAATGCTTGATTTGCAACTACAGTTCCTGTTACGTTGATTTTGTCTCCAGTATTAGCTGCGACTATNANTCTATCAACNCTCACATCCTCTAGATGAAAATCAATCCCNGGTACGATTCTGACATATGTTGGNGGACTTAAAATTTGATTTCCTGCATTGTCGCTCATAATCGCTGAAACTCCTAACCAATCACCTTGTTTAGTTGACCAATCTATTCCAGATGGTAAATTCGCATTCATTCCNGATCCTAANGAAAGCCATTGATTGGTGATATCAGGTATAGATCCCATTCCGTCATTATCAAATCCATACCTTAGTGTTGTATTCGATTCGTCAATTCCNGACANAGTATCAGTTGCAATTAATNGAACACTAATTTGGCCCTGAGTCATTGTGGTAATTTCCGGAATACTCCACCCNCCTGCAACTGGATCTGTATGGTCGGTCCAGAATGTNTGGTTAGTACTTGCTCCAGAATTCCCTAATCGATCTACTGCTCTGAAGGATAGAACTCTTTGTCCTTCTGGGAGAGGTAANGTGGAAGTCGATCCACTACCAAAATTNTTCCAATCTTCATTATCTACTCTCCATTCGTAATGATCNATTCCAATTCCACCGTTATCTGATGCCCCTGCTGCCAATGCACCAACGGTTACTACTGCNTCATTTGTCCATGCACTTTCAGAAACCGAGAAAACAGGAGTTCCTGTATTTGGTCCGGTCCTATCTATTCCAAGATACAAAGATCTGGTGGCAGTATTTCCTGCTTCGTCATACACAGTAAGTGAAACGGTATAGAGTCCCTCGGAAAGATCACCTGGTGCCCATGACCAACGATGTAGTAAAGCCCCGGGTCCGTCTGAGGGGGGATTTCCACTTCCNGGTACACCAGAAATTACNGCTTTGTCTAGGTTATNATCCGAAGCATTCCAACGGAAAACCATAGAATCAGTTTCANCGATATCAAACCAAGCTCTATTTGCGATTGATGATCCATCGCCGACCTCAGCATCATCTACACTCAATGTNAAAGAAGATGGAGCAGTATTATCCACNATAAATGAAGAAGTAACAACTTCAATGTTAGAACTCCCNTCAGATGGATGTCCGGTAATTCGTAATCTATGGGTCCCATCATCTACTGTACTGCTGTCCCATGAAGNAGACCAAGGAGTTCCTGACATATTGGAAATTTGTGTCCATGTTGCCCCTTCTTCAACTTCTAAAATTACATAATCTAATCCTGTAATATTGACAATAGATATCGTATACGTNCCTCCAATAACTTCTCCTGATTCTGGAGGATTTACGAAATCTAAANCAGCATTTCGTGCATCAGTTCCTGCTACAATTCCAGAGCAAATGCTCGACAGAATGAGCAATGTCAGGAGGCGGGAAATCGTCCGAGTAGCCATGGAACGGTGGGTATGTAGGACCGGTCGCCCTTCAATGCTTTCACGTAGTAGACAGCGGGAGCGTTGAAGTGCCCCTAGACCCCTTCATCCAACATGAGGACGGGACTCTTCGTATGTTTGCTCCTTCTGCTGCCACTTTTTGGCGTTGTTTCAGCAACTACTGCAGGTGGAATTACTGTAGACGAATCTGATATCAATATTGTTGGTACCTTAGAAAACGGGTCTCAAGTAGTTGTAGAAGTTACTCTACATAATAGCGATACATCCGATACAACTGCATCATACCAACTAAGTCAAGATGGTAATNTAATTCAGGATAGTACTTTTGTCACAGTCACAGCATCGTCNTCAATCACAGTCCAAGTTCCAACTGTATTGACACGTGCAGGAGAAGTTCCATTCCGANTTGATTTTTCCGCAAATGGNGTCTCCAATGACCAATCTGCCCTTTTCACCATTTCAGATCGTTCAAACTTGATCGTATCTGAACTTATAATTGACCCCTCATCTGATTTATTCTCGGGTACANCCTTCTCTGCAAANACCCAGATTTCCAATGTAGGAGGAGTATCAGCTGGCTCAACAACTGTCACTTTTGAATTAGGGGAAGAACCTCCTTTGGATTATACTGTAGGATCGTTACCACCTGGGGAAAGTGTTTGGATTAATCGAACATTTACCGCCCCAGCATCTGACGCTTTGTTGACGGTAACTGCCAANAGTAATTCTAACGATGGAGTTCTTGAATCTAATTCGAGTGATAATTTTCGCTCTATTATGATTGAGATTACGACACCTCCAAATTATTTTCATGATGGTGAAATCACTGTAACTTCATCTCCTTCTTCTCTCAGAGGTCCTTGGGATATTAGTGGTTCATTACTTCGAATGCCNAGTACCGGATCGATTGTTGTACCTATGCAGGTTCAGAGAGTTTCTGATGGAAGTCCAGTCCATGCATTCTCAATAGATTTCCTTGAAGGTCAAAGTTCTATTCTTTGGAATCAAACATTAACAGGTTCGATGTTCATTGAGAGTGTTGGAGAACTTCAATTAAAAGTCATTATTGATCCTGGTTTTACCCTTCCAGAATCTAGTGTATTTGATAATTCAAAGGAATTTTCAATTATGATGCATCCCGCTCCCAATGTAGTCGTATCATCAATTGCTGTTGCATCTCCGCTTCAGGTTCAAAGTGGAGAGTCAGTCAATTTTACAGTAAGTATTCAAAACACTGGTTCGATCCCTGTAAGTGGCACAGTAGAAGCTACATTTGAGGGGGAAAGCCTTCCTGGACAATTCAGAGTAATTCCTCCTCCTTCTTCTACTGAGTCTGGAGATATTTCTCTGGTATTTTCAACTGTTGTTAGAGGTGATATTAGTGGCACTCAATCATTTACTGCGACATGGATTCCCGATAATCCTTCACATGACTCCAATCTAGCAGATAATACCGCTACTGGATCTGTTCAGTTAGTGAGTGATTTGCGTCTACGATTTCTAAGCGATGAGAGTTGGGATAATGGCTTACCCCTCAAAATTGGAGTTGAAACAACATATTCTATTTCTGTAACATCTGATGAGGGTGCTGGAATAGAGACATTTGTTTGTTATGCTCCTTTAGGAACAGAAGTTGACAGAACTGTAGTAAATCTTGCATCTACAGGATCTGAAGATACAGTTCAGTGTACTATTACTCCAGATAAGGCTGGAGATCTTCAATTGGCAATCATAGCACTTAACGGAACAGTACCTTCCAAAACCTCATTGTGGACTGTAATTGCTGACAGTGGTGAATCAATTAATCCTGAAGAAGCTAACAGAGAGTTAGGTGTTGCGTTGATGATTCTCTTGGGAATTGCAGGGATTATTGTGTTGATTGCTGCAATTTTCCTTACTAGGAGGGTTATGGAAGAGACAGAACGTGAGACGTTTGAATTGTGTCCTGCCTGTGGTGGTGAAATTGAAGGAGACGAAGAGATTTGCCCTCATTGTGATTTCCAACTTACTAGTGGCTTCAGTCGTTTCCATGATTGTGAAGAATGTGGTACTTCGATTCCATCTGCTATGGATCATTGTCCATATTGTGGAGCCGTTCAAGATGTGTCTTCCCATTATGAACGACGAGAGAGAAAAGAGTTGGTACCTCTACCTGATGAAGAAGAAGATGAAGGAGAAGATGAAGAAGCAATTCTTATCGGAACTGAAGACTTTGATGACCAAATGGAAAACTTCGGAGTTTCAGAAGATTCCATTGAAGATGATTGGGAATCAGGATTGGAGGAAGCAGAAAGCCAGATTCGGTCAATTGAGGAGGAATATGAACAGGAATTGTCCTCGGATGAAGACGAAGATGAGGAAATTGTTTCTACAAATCTCCAAGATCAATTAGAAGCCGGTCGAGATATTGATTCATTCCTCGCAAAGAAAGGGAAGAGACGTGCATTAAAGGATGAGGAAGTTGAGTTGAGTGCAAGCGATGCTGGTATTCGTAAAGATATATTTGACTTAACTGGAGAGGAAGGAGTTCTTCCTGGAGAGAAAGTTGTCTTTGATGAGTTAAGCGATCCATCTGCTCAGGTAGGTAGTGAATTACAATTAGATAAGACGAGTGACTTCAGTTCACTTTCATCAGAAGCAGGCCATACTGAAGGTATTTCTGATGGGGTAGAAGAAGAAAATCCTAAACCAAAAAGAAGACGAAGTATTCGAAGAAAGAGTAAGGAGGAAGGGTCCGACGAATCGCAGGATTGAATATCCTGACTATCTTCCATTAATTGCCTGAGTGATGACAGAAGGGGTCTGAGCAGAGCATTGACGAACCCTATGAGTGCAGACAGGTGAATGGAGTTGATTGAATGAGTGACTTTTTTGTAAATCGAAAAGTAGCTCTCTGTCTTTTGATTACTCTTACTTTAATGAGTCCTGGTTGCCTATCTCTTCTTTCAATGAGGGAATTAATGGAAGATATGAAAGAAGACCCTAAAAGTCGTAGTCAAGATACTAGAGTTGGTTGGGATTATACTTTTGATACTCAAGATATTGAATCTACAGAATATACTAACGAATCTGAATTTTTGATAGACCCAACCGTTAGTCAAATTGAGATATTTTTTGATGCATCAATTGGAGATGCGATTTCAGATTTTGCTAACGAAACATTCCCTGGGTTGGTTGAAGAAGTTGGAGCTAGATATGTTGAGATATCTGTTTGGGAGCCAGGAGAATATCCAAGTGGCACACCCTTTTTCACTGAGAGGGCAACTGAAAACTACGAATTTACAGAGACCTATCTCAATGAAGATTCATCTCCCTTCGAGGATGGAGAATGGATTCTAACAGTAGAGGCAAGAGGAATAGGTATCGAGACACCAATCGATATTTTATCCGTATATGATTCCTTCTCAGTAAAAGTCACTGTATCGCGTCCGTGTGTATTTTTTGCAGAGATTCATGAAGTAGGAGAATGCACGGATCTCATTGATTTGGAATAAATTTCAATCTATCTGGACAGTCTTCCCTTCTGCTACAGGATTCACATTTCCCAGGCCTGTTATGATCTCGCTTTGCTCCTCCTTGAACAGTTACTCGCTGAATTTCCTTGATTATATCAAACAACTTTTCCTTTTCTTTTTCATTCCATTCAATTGAGTATACTGATTCAGTACCATATCTCAGAAANCCAAATGGAGGGGGATTTCCTGTCATTGATTCAATCAAATGTAAATACGCTAGAATTTGAAATCGATGACTTTTATGAGGTTTTTTCGGAATTTTACCGGTTTTTAATTCTACAGGAATTAGATCTTCACCTATTCGAGTGATTTGATCTGGTCTTCCTCGTAGTCCTGTATTTTCGTCTTCTAGAAGGAAAGAATCACCTCCGTCACTATACCTAATATCCCCTAATTCTTCAAGACCTGCCTCTATGTCCTTTTCCTTTATTCGTTGATTTGCAGTAAGTGCTGCTTGTAACCTCGTAGTGGCCAATAATGTCCAAACTAAAGCCAAGACTAGAAGAGCAAAGGTGGCTAAACTTCTATTTTGAGCGAATGTTAATGCGATTCCATGAAGACTTAACGCGATTGCTGAAAAGAGAATTAATGCTTCTGGACGCCCAAAAGTGAACCATCCTTTTTCTCCCAGTTCTAATGGAGTATTCAATGGCTGTAAATTATTCTCTATTTCAGAAGTACTCGTTGATGATGAAAGTAATTTTTCATTCCAACCAAACCACTTTCTCCATGGAAGAACTAGAAGAACAATGGCTAGAATTAACCATACTAATGCTAATAGAACTAAGAATTTACCAATCATACTTGCTAGTTCAGAATCTATTAGTCCATCTTGTACAAAATAAAACGCAGCAGTATCTGCAGCCAAGGTCAGTACAACAGCAAACCACCATGACCAAATTACAATATTACGGGTAAATTCATTCTGTGCTTCAATTTTTTCAACAATTATTTGGTGCATTTGCTGATGTTTTTCGATCCCTTGTTCCACTTCTTTTCCTTTGGCGCTGACTCCTTCACTTTCTAGTCTCCAACTCATTGGACAGTAAACATAGCGTTCTACTTCTGATGCAGAAACGTTAAGAATTTTATTTTCCAAATCGAACCAAAATCCATCTGGCCCCTCAGTCCCCTGTTTTAGAGGACCTCTCAGGCTACTTGTGTCCTCCATCGATAGATGGTATCGGCGGCTATACAAAGGGGTTGGGGCGGAAGAAACCCCCTATTTTGAATATCACTTAGTAGCGAAGCGGTTATGAATGGGAGTCAGGTGGCCACGACGCTGATAATCATGAGTGACGTAGAGTACCTCCTCCCATTAGACACATATCAGCAACACTTTGTCCACATTGGAACTCAACAGAGTAGCGCTCACATGGTACCTTTTTTGGAAGATCAGAAGCAAGAAGGAACTGGTCTTTATCTGATTAATTTGGAAGAGACAAATAAGCGATTTTCTATTGTATCTAATTTTCTTAGTAAATACAAGCCAGAGAATATCTTGGTAGTAAGCGCACGACAGTATGGGCAGCGCCCTGCTCGTCGCTTTGCTCAAGCAATAGGTGCTAGGCATATTGTTGGACGATTTATCCCAGGTACCCTAACAAATCCTAGACTACGGAGTTATATTGAACCTGAAGTGATTATTGTCACAGATCCTCAGGCAGATCAACAAGCGCTCTCCGAGGCTGTGAATAGTGGTCTTCCAGTAGTTGGAATCTGTGATGCTAATAACACACTTCGCTTTGTCGACTTGGTTCTTCCGGCTAATAACAAAGGTCGTAGAAGCCTAGCCCTCGTTTATTGGTTACTTGCTCGAGAGGTTGTCAAAGCTCAGGGAAGAGTTACTGATGATCAATGGGACGCGGCAGAGAATGTAGAAGACTGGGAGTCCTCATTCTGAGTACTTGATTCGCGTCAAAGTCAAGACCCTAACACATTCAGAGGTGTACAATGGACGCAGTCCCACTTTACCTTGCTCCGATGGCTGGAGTCACGGATCTTCCTTTTCGTCTATTAGCGAAAGAATGTGGTGCAGACATTACAGTCACAGAATTTACTGCTGCGGCTGGATTAAATCGAGATGATGCTCGTAGTTGGAGAAGATTAGAATCAGATCCGAGAGAATCCCCGTTCATTCCACAGATTTTTGGTGGTGTCGAAGAAGAGATGGTTGGAACAACTAGAGCCCTCTCTTCAGTTGCAGATATTATTGACCTTAATTTTGGATGTCCAGCTCCAAAAGTATGTAGAAACTCTGCAGGAGCTGCACTTCTTGGAGATCCAGATAGATTGGTGAGTATGGTTCGTGCGTGTATTGAGGCCAGCGATGTTCCAGTAACCGTGAAGGTTCGATTAGGTACCGGTTCAGGTCCTAACACCGCACATTCGATTGCTCTTCGATTACAGGATGAAGGAGTGTTTAGAATTGCTGTTCATGGACGAACATTACGTCAAAGATATGCTGGTGAAGCTGATTGGGAAGAGATTGGAGAAATGGTACGTGATTTATCTATTCCAGTTGTAGCCAATGGAGATGTCAAGGATGCAGATACCGCAGCTCGATGCCTTGCAGTTACCAACGCAGCAGGACTCATGATTGGTAGAGCAGCGATAGGTAATCCAGATATTTTCTTTAGAATAAAGAAAGGATTAGGTTGGAAATTCAATCCAGCACCTTGGCATCAATTTGTTTCCGATGCGTCATTAGAAGGAAAAGAGGCTGCAATCAAGTTGTGGTGTTGGAAAAGATATTGCGAATTAGCTGATGAAACATATGGAGATCGTCGAAATAATCATCTTAAACGTCATGCTATTTCATTCACTAAAGGATTAGAAGGAGCAAGTGATATGAGAGTNAAGTTACACAGAACTCAAGGACCAAATGAATTAATTCAATCTGTTACAGACTTTTTAGAACAGTCAATGCAATCAACTAAAATTATGNTATAANTTGATCATATTTTTTTGAAATCATTCTCAGTCTTTCAAGTATCCTNTGCACTCTAGAAAGTAATCGGGAAACGATTGAATTTGCATCCTTTCCTGTTAGTCGATATCCGTAGGGGACTCTTCCACCTAATGTATTTACAAGAAGACATTTTACTTCTGTATCAATACCATCTAGATGCTTAGAAATACTTTCAGTTGTCAATTTCTCTTGCTTTAAATCTGATATAATTCGATCAGCTACTTGTTGTTCTATCCGCCCTAGACCACCTCGCCCTCGAATCCATTTTTCCCCTCTTTGAGTCCATTGATGTGTTAGTCCAATGAATAGATTATGTGAAATCCGATCCTCTAGTAACACTCTTTCAACAAGAAGTGCTGATCTAAATCTATCTAAAACCCCCAAAACCCGAGTTCTAGATTCATTTGTTTCTTTCATCAACAAATCAGTTGTAAGAGGNATTTCAGCACTTCCGAGTAAAGTGAAAATTTCCAGACACAAATCATCCTCTTCTTTNCCACGATCTCCTGTGAAACCAAAATCTCTCAACAATGAGCCAAGAGCTATTTGATTCTCAATAGGTCCTTGTTCTGAGATAATTATTCGAAAGGGAATATCCTCTCCTCCCAGTTGTAGTGGGTCATGATTCATTCTAGTTTCAGATTGGGAAATTACTTCATCAAGGATGGACATACGTTGTTTTAGAATTATTTCAGCTTGAGCAGAGATTAGATCAATCGCAGCNGATAATGACCCATTTCTGATAACATGCCTTTTCCATCTTCCTTCAGTCACAGTTGCTAATAATCCACAAGATCGTAATTTTACTAATTGATGATGAAGAGCAGTTGAACTAATTCCACTTGCATCAATCATAGATTGACTATCCCATCCGCGCAATGGTTCAGCAAGAAGATGGTTTTTCATTAATTCATGAATAGATCCTCTGGTGGATACGACCTCATCTGTAAAATTTCTTCTTCGAACCAGTCCCATGGTATCTAATATCCAAGCAAGTAAAATATCTGGATCATCAGTACCCACCGGAACCGGATGTTCCTGTAGGCGAAGTACGAACATACCCCTTCTCCGAAAGTTCAGGCTCAATAGTATTCGGACTAATATTGGTTAAATTATCACAATTTAGAGTTGATTCATTCCATCCAACCAATCGTAATCGATTCCACCATCTCTTAGTCCGGAAAGATGAGGGGCAAGTGTTAATTCAGTAGCATGAAGAATTCCTCTTCTTCGAAGAACAGTAACAGCTGAATGTACCGAAGCCCTTGATCTACCTAATTCTCTGGCCATTTGTGCTTGTGATTTAGGCAAATCTTGCCTCGATAATCTAGCAACTATTAATTTCTGAACTGTTGATAATCCCACCGGCATCATTGCAGCAGCATGTTCATCTCCGCCGACCACTACTCCTGACATAATTTCCATCTGAGCAGGGGCTCCAGCATAATGACATGAACGACCGTTTACATGTACAACAGTTACTGAATGATTTGCAATCAAAACATCTAGATGGTGTCTTAGTGTTCCATTCGCAGCATTAAGATCTCGTTGTAATTCACGATAAGGTAATCCTGGTTTACGTTCAAGTAAATTTAGAATTCTGGTCCTTAACGGATGTTCCCAAGAATCACTTGCAGAACTAATGGTTCCACTTGTAGCAAATCCATTTCCTGCGCCTCCAAATCCTACAAGTCCTCCTGCGATTCCTAGTATTCCACCAAGGACCCAAGGGTGTCTCCGGTGCCACTGTTGGAGGAGAGGCATGTGGTTAATTCAGAGGTAAACCATTTTCAAGGCATTGGTTCATTGTTCAGACATCTTCCTCTAAAGCACCGTTTCTAATTTTCATATATGCTACCAATGGACCCAATAGTCGTCCACAAATCATTCCATGCTCAGTTAATCTGTATGAGACTCTGATTGGAGGACCATCTTCAACTATCCTTTCAATTAATTCTGATTCAGTACATTTCCTTAGTTTATCTGACAGCGTGCGACTACTAATTCCATTCAAGAGATGTCTTAATTCGTTGAAACGGCGTTCACCAGCAACATACAAAGCTGCTAAAATTTCGATAGTCCATCGCGATCCAAAAACCTCCAACGCTTCTACTCCTGCTTGAACTTCCCATGCAGTGTCATGTGTATGGTCATCAGAATATTCTTGTAATGCCTTTCGAATTTGAGCACCCATTTCATGTACTGTATCTATTGACTGATTTATTGACAACAGATCTTGCTTGGACACCTTCATTGGGGGTTCGACCATGGTGTTTTTAAAATAACTTAGTGTATAAATTACACCCTAGTAGTTGCACGTTTACTAATACTTTGATATAGGTCGGGGTACAAGTATTGTATGGGGATAGAATGGACAAATATCTTGTTGATTGGATAGATGATTGGAGCGAAAAGTTGAGTGAAAAAGAAGAGAAAAGTGGAAGATTATTCAGTAGGATTTTGTGGTGGTAAATTGATTGAATTTATTGAATTCATTTCTGGAAAATTATTTGATGCTTTGAGAAAGGAGGTATTGAGATGAATAAATTACTTGAATCATATTTTCGAGCTATCAGTAACTGGAGATCACCTTGGTATGTGCCTCCACCTGGAAAAATCTCTTAGTGTGAAAAGATTATTGGTTGTTGTAATTAGGGCGTCTTCCTTGGATAAGCGATGACAATCCTTCGTATGCGTCCTTAGTTGCAAAAATATCTTCTAGGTTTTCTAATTCTGCTGCTAATCCTTCTTCTAAATTAGTAGATGCNGCAATGTCAATTAAATCACTAGCCATTCGTAATGCAATGGGGGCAGTTCTCGATATTTGCTTAATCTGTCGACTTGCATAATCTTCTACACTTTCTTCTGGAATTTGACCAGTCATGATTGAATTCATATTTTCATCAGAATAAAATTCAACTGCTGCTTGGACTGCTTCGGACATCCTTACGGGTGTACCAGTGTATTTGTTTGTAGGTTTACCTTGATTACCAATATTTTCAATTGTTTTCTCAACATCGGCAGGATCAACAAGATGAGTAATCAGTCCCAGATCTTCTGCTTGTTTTGGGCCAATCCAATTGCCTGCGAGAATTGCCCATCGAGCAGCATTTACACCACAAATTCTGGTTGTTCTTTGGGTCCCTCCAAGACCAGGATAGATTCCAATACTTGTTTCTGGGAATCTGAATTGTGTTCTTCTAGTTCCAATTCGATAATCACATGATAATGCAAGTTCTAGCCCTCCACCCAATGCAAGTCCAGTGGTAAGAGCGATTGTGGTCTTTGGACTGTTCTCGATTTTTGCCAGAACATTATGTCCTTCTGCAGTAAATTCATAGATCTTTGGAAACGCATTTTCATCCAACCTATCTACAAAGAATTTGACATCTGCTCCTGCAACAAATGCCTTACCTGCTCCTTCCAGAACAATTGTATGTATTGTTGAATCCTTGTTCAAATTATCAACAAGTGCACCTAATTGTTCTACCACTGTTCCGTTAAGGGCATTCATCGCTTCTGGACGATTGATATTTACAGTTGCAATTCCATTTTTGATTTCAGCATCTACAAATTCAAACATCCAAGGATTTCCTGTTTCAGCTTTAATTTGAAGGAATTGAGGAAGTTTAAATCCAGAATCATCACTATGTAATTCAGAGTATGATTTAGCCATTCTGTATGCTTCATCAATTCCAAATTCATTCATCAGTTCAAACGGTCCTAGTGCCCACCGTAATCCTACTTTAGCGCCTCGATCAACATCTTCCATCGAACAAATTTCTTCTTCTACGATTTGTGAAGAAATAGAGAATACAGATCCCAAAAGTCGCTCTCGAATGATACATGCCAAATCTTCTTCACATTCTTCCTCATCACCAATTTCCCACATAGCATTTTGAGCAACAAGATCACGAAGATTTTGTGCACCTTTGTACCTTGGAGTGTTGAGTTGTTGAGCAAGATAATCTGTTGAATGGAGGGCAATTGGTGGGCCAGTTAAGTTCATGAGAGCAAAAGGTCCCATTCCAATATTGAATGATTTTCGAGCTACTGCATCAATTTGTGCAGGAGTTCCATGACCTTCTTGCATCAGGAGGCATGCTTCATTTAGCCATGGAACAAAGAATCGATTAACGACAAAACCAGGTTTATCTTTACAAACAATAACTACCTTTCCAAGTTGTTTACAATATTGTACAACTCTTGAAATTGTATCTTCTGAGGAAGCATCGGCTGGTATTACTTCGACAAGTCGATTTTTTGCAGGGTGATAAAAGAAATGAAGTCCGACAAATCGATCAGGCCTTGTCGTCGCTTTTGATAATTCATTGACGCTTAGGGATGATGTATTGGATGCTAAAATAGTTTGATCGCCACAATTTTTATCCAATATTTGGAAAACATCTGATTTGACATTAAAATCTTCAAAAACTGCTTCGATAACAAGATCTGTTTCCGGGTCGACGTTGTCTACTCCGATTACACCCGAAATTCGTGCTTTTATTTCCTCTACCTGAGATTGGGAAAATATTCGTCTTTCGATAGCTTCTTCAAGAAAATCTGAGATGATTTTTTGACCTCTGTGTACCCATTGCTCTTCTCTATCTACCATTTGTACTTGGAACATTTCTTGGGCAGTTTTTTGCGCAATTCCACTCCCCATATTTCCGGCTCCTACTATAGCAACTGACTCAATTGGCTGTGTCATGGCATAAGGGAATCATATGCCGTCCATCAATGCAACGGATAATTTCTAATTCTTAATTATCGAAGAAAACGAAATATCATAACTACGAACAGGCATCCTCCATCATGTTGGCGCGCCGAGTACTGTTCTTGGTCTGTGTTTTTTGTTTGGCATTATATGCGCCACTTTCAGAAGCAAATTCCAATGGGAAAACCAGCCCATCTTGTGGTTGTCACGGAGGTTCTAGTAGTTCCACAACAGTCAGTCTGAGTGGCCAGCCATCATCATATGCCCCAGGACAATCGTATACTTTCACTGTCAGTGTTTCAAATTCACAAATCAGTAATAGTCTAGGCGGTTTTTCGTTAGATGCTTCTTCTGGGACCTTTTCAAACCCTGGATCTAACGCTAAGTTAGATAGCGGAAAAGTCACACATTCCAACAGAAATGCTAGATCTTGGACAGTGGACTGGACTGCACCTTCTTCTGGTACTGGAACTGTAACCGTTGATATTGCTGGTTTGGCAGCAAATGGTGCTAGTGGAAACAATGGAGACTCTTGGAATACAGCTACTTACAATATTCCCGAACAACCTCCACAAAATCAAGCCCCATCAGTTTCTAACGTGATAATTAGTCCTTCATCTCCNACAACAACTGACTCTCTTAGTGTATCATATTCATACTCNGATTCAGATGGAGATTTAGAATCTGGAACAACGATTCAATGGAGTCGNGATTCTTCAATAATNACATCATTNGATGATTCTTCATCTGTACCTTCATCCTTCATTTCTAAAGATGAGACATGGACTGTTACAGTTACTCCATCTGATGGTATTGATTTTGGCTCACCTGTTTCATCACTACCAATTATCGTTCAGAATACTCCACCAGTAGTAAATAGTCTCACTATTTCACCTACAGATCCTACCGAACTAGATGATCTGACGATGTCTTATTCTTTTTCAGATTCTGATTTGGATACTGAATCTGGTACTGTGATACAATGGTATCTTGATGGCTCCAGAGTTTCCACCTATGATGGAGAATCAACAATNCCGAATGTATCTACGAGAGCTGGAGATATTTGGGAAGTTCGTATCACTCCTTCTGATGGAGAAGATTCTGGTGATATTGTTACTGCAAGTATTCAAATTGGAAGTTCGAATAATGCTCCATTAATCCAATCACTCACAATTACACCNACAAACCCGGTGACTACAGATGATATNCAAATGTCTTACATATTTTTTGATGAAGATGGTGACTTATCTTCATCGGTAGAGATCCAATGGATGAAAGACGAAACTCATATTCCACAATTCGATGGGGAATCAACTATACCTTCATCTGAAACTTCCAAGGGGGAAGTTTGGGAAGTTAGTGTCCGAGCAAGTGATGGGATAGAGTTTTCTCCATGGACTGATTCAGCTCCCAGAACAATTTCCAATGCACCCCCAGTTCTAGAATCTCTAAATTTAACGCCTGAAAATCCATCAAGCTCAGATGACTTGAAAATAGAATATCAGTGGTCTGATCCTGATGGGGATGCATTATCATTAGTTCATGTTCATTGGCATATTAACGGAGTTCATAACTCCAATTATGACGACCTTATCATCATCGAATCAGGACAAGTTTCTCGAGGACAAGTATGGCATGCTGAGATTATTTTGGAGGATATAGATGGTGGAGAAAGTACAGATCATGAAGACCCAGAATCTAATCATATTACCAACTTTGTGACCATTGAAAATTCAAATCCATTAGTTGAAATTGAATTCGTTAATATTCAAAATGAAATTTATGTTTTAGAACCATTAGAAATTGATATAACATCTTCCGATCAAGATTCAGATATTCTATCTTTTACATCATTTTGGTATAGAGATGGTTTTAGGATTGCATCATTAGATAACCAAAGTTTAGTTCCAACTGAGTGGTTAGGAGTAGGACAAATTTGGACGGTTTCAGTTACTGCAGACGATGGATTTGGGGGGATTACTACAGAATCTAGTTCTCAGATTACTATTGAAAATTTNGCACCNTCAGCGAATTTCATAATTCCTGAATTAATCATGATTGAATCTGACACAGTTCTTGATGCTCAATCTTCCTCAGATATAGATGGAAATATTGTAGCATGGTTCTGGNCTATCGGAGAATCAACNTATACTGGTCCAGTTATTTCTCACGAATTTAATATAGGAACTACAGCAGTTAATCTCACTGTTCTTGATGAACATGGAGGAATAGATTATCTAGAAATTAGTGTAGAAGCTACCCAAGGCTCTACAATTTCCGATCTGACAATCAGTAAGGAAGGATCCTTCATCGATATTTCATGGAATTGGACAGGTTCTGAAACTCAATTTTATGTTTGGCGTTCATCATCTTCATTTGANGATAGAGGTGACTTTTCATCTGCAAGTCTAATTGCTACAACCAATAAGACTGATTTACAAGATCCAATTTTCCTTGCAGGGACTCATTTTTATGCAATTACTGTAGATATTGAAGGTGTTGAAAATCAANTTATTTCTAACGAAAATTTGGGTTCAATAGAACTAACTAACGAAGATATTGTAATTTCAGAAATAGAAGAAAGTACCATTGGCTCAGTTTTAATTTTCACTTGGATAATTCTCTCAATATTGATTTCATTTGGAATCGGAATCAGGAGGAGATTCTCATGAGAATTTTACATAGAGTTTTGATTTTGGGAATCTTGGCATGTTTACTCTCGTCTCCTGTAATGGAAGCCAATCCTGGTGGAAACGGAGATGGGACAAGAGATTTCGCTTGCGGAGGTTCTTGCCATGCTGATCCTGATGTTTCTGGACCATCTTCAGCTGTAATTTCATTGGACATAGATAGAGAGTCAACTTTTGTAGGTGGTCCTTTGACAATCACTGCGGATATTTTTGGAATGGAACTTTCAGAAAGAAAAATAGTTGGTGTTTTTCTTACAACAGGAACCTTTGGTGTTGATGATTCTCCTGATAACTCTGGATGGACAATAATCTCAGATAACAACGGTGGATCTTCGAATTATGTAGAATCGTATGTTCTTGATTCCGATGAGGGAATATCTATTTCTTGGTCCTTATCTGCTCCTCCCACTGAGGGAATAACTACATTCCATGTTGGAATTCAACACGGTGGTGACGGAATTGCCAGATTAGGAGATACTAGTGAACAAGGCGGTATATCCGTTTCCGTGGGCCCTATTCCGGAAAATTTCCCTCAATTATTGGATTGGACTCCAATCACTCAGAGAAATGTAGGTGAAGAAACTGTCCTTGAGGCAAAAATGATGAATGTCACATCTGCCTTTATTGAGTGGAGAATTTCGGGTACTGAGACTATTTCCTCGATTGAAGCTGAAAGTAATGTAAACGGATGGAAAGTAGATTTTCCAACAGCTTTAGCAGATGGTTCGATGGAATATCGCTGGAGAATTTCTAATTCCGAATTTGAAACTACTACTGCCTGGACTACCTTGGTAACAGATAGTTCCTCGTTAGTTGATGAAAATCCATCTCGATTGTTGATGTTGGCTTTAGCCATGATAACTGGATCAGTACTAATATCCCTTCAACGATTTATGGCCAATGATTTAGTCTCACAGAATATCAATAACAATTCACTCAATTCTTCCAAAGAAAGAGTAATTCAAAATTTACGTCCAGAAATAAATCTCAATGATCCTCGTCGACCTGAAGGATGGAGTGACGAACAATGGACACATTATGGCCCTGACTTTATTTCGTCAACAGGAGATGATTTCTGATGGTTTCTATGTCTGTTTTTCATGTGATTTCAACAGAGATGGTGGTTGGAGCATTTGCTATTGCTACTTTAGGTACCATTATCTGTTCAATTTCATCAATATTCCCAGCATTGGGTGAACTACTTCCATCCAAAGTCCATTCCCATCTTGATTCAGCAGCATACATTGCATCTATTTTTGGAGTTTTTATGATTCCTGCTGCAATAGTAACTGGGTACCTGACCACAGAATCTATGGGGGGACAAAGCAGTATGTCTCTGAATAAAATGGTATTTAGTGGTCTTTGTATTGGTTTCTGGAGTGGCGTAATTTCTGGGCGTCGTCTTTGTGGGTATCGACTTTGGGAACATAGGGGCCTCTCTATTCTTCAGGCGATATCTGCATCCCTAGGTTTTCTCATGACAATTATACTCGGCTCAATAGGTGGTCAATTAGGAAGAGGAGAGACCGTTCTTGATCTACTGCCATTTGAATTGGGTATCTATACTCCTCCTGCCATCGGAATTGTACCTTCACTAGTTTTGTTTGTATTCTCAGCACTAACTCTTGGTTTTGTTTTATTTTCCCAACCTCGTCCAATCATTGAATGAGTTGATGAATTATTTTTTTAAGCTCTATCGCCCTACTTTCGGGATCTAATGCTAGATGATTTACAATCTCTCTACCCTTGGCTGACCATTTTTTCCTATTTTCTGGGATTGCTGCTTCTTTCAAAGCAGAATGCCAAGCAGCGTAATCATCACGGGGCAATAGTCTTCCTGATTCTCCATCAATAATAGTTGAAGAAAATCCGCCTTCGTTTACCATCAGAGAAGGAACTCCAACTGCATGAGCTTCAACTGGCGTTAGTCCAAACGGTTCTTTGTGTGCCAATGAAACAACTCCTAGTGAAGAACTAAGCAACTGTACTAAATCGTCATGTTCTAACCTTTCAGAGACCTCAAGTTTGACATTATTTTTCTTTGCAAACTCTTTCAATTGTTTGATATCATTTTGATCTCCTCCCCCTACGTGTACCAATCCGATTTCTGTTCCAGTAAGCATTTGGATACACTCCCACGTTCCTTTCACCCAACTGGCTCGACCAATTGTGACAACATAATCGCTGATTACATTATTTTCCTGTATAGTCCATTTTGATAAATCAACACAAGGAAGGAGCACTCCTGCTTCTATATTATGAACTTCTAGAATTCTATTTTTGATGTAATCTGAGTTTCCACTAAATCTAGAATTTGGACGTTTTGCAATTTTATTTACCAGCTTTAGATCTCTGTTTCGAGGAATTGTAAGGAGAATACGAGTTAATGCAATTGGCCTAGGTTGTGTTCCATCGATTTTGGCCCACAGAACGGTTTCTCCATGTAATCCTCTATTTGGTTCTAACATGTGAACATGAATGGGTATATTTTCTGGAATGATTGAGATTGATTCTATCGACCCTGCACCAGTAACAAGATGAATTGCATCAATATTTTGCATAATTTCTGGCTTTTCTTTAAGGAAAATTTTCCATGCTTTAGTTGCAGTTTTACTCGATGTTGCTGCAATTCTTGAGAATGCAGAAGAAGATTCAGACCAAGTAGAATCGGGGACAAACAATGGAATATCTAGACGAGTTGCTTCTTGCTCAAGCTCAAAATGTGAATTTAGTGTGGCTATTCGTACATCAAAGAATTTTTTCCACGCCTCTAATTGACGGACAATATCCCTTTCAGCTCCCCCAAATTGAGAGAAAGACCCCTTGATTACTAGGAGTGAGGGGCGCTGGCTGGCTGGCTCCATGGTGTTTCTTCTCAATCATCGCGAATCAAGGTGGCGCAAAGCGTCAGGCTTGTAGTGCGGATTCAGGGTGGAGTGGGTATGGGCAACCGGGTGCTTCTGGTCAGAGGGGGCGAATTACCTCTTACTTCCGGTTTCGGAAGAGCGCATAATGCTACAGTTGAGAGATTGGAATCTGGCTTAGTTTCTGGTTGGCAAATATTACACGAAGTGAATCACGCAATGGATGATGCTGGTACATTGAAACGTCTCAGAAGACGTTGGTTTACACATCCTAGAACTGTCAAAAATATTGCCATACAAACCAATCCAGACTTAATTCACATTACAGATCAAGAACAGGCACATTTAGTCCCAAAGAACATTTCATGTCCGGTTGTAGTAACAGTCCACGACCTCTTTTTGCTTGACCCAAAAGTTATGCAAACAGATTGGGGGCCAGTCGAAGTAGGAAATAAAAATCCAGGAATAGTACGTTCAATGGACATCAGTCGTCTAAAAAGAGGATTACATCGAGCAGATTTAGCTATTTGTATTAGTAAAAAAACTGCTACACATCTTACTCAACTAATGCCTAAAATCCCTGTACACATTGTCCCAAATAGTGTTGATGTAGAAGCAAGGGATCCTAGATTAAATCTGAGAAAAAGACCGGAATTGAATTCAGATTCAACACATTTGTTGGTTGTTGGAAGTGAAGATCGTAGGAAAGCGCTTGGATTTATTTTTGATGTAATTAGTGAATTAGATCCTGAAATTCGTCAAAATATCCTCATCCATAAAGTTGGAGGAGAATCCGATCCTCAGGCAGAATCACGATTGAAGGAAAAGGCAAAAAAATTGAGAATTCGTTTGAAATGGCATGGCAAGGTAGATGAAGAGAAATTGATAGCACTAGAACAGCATGTCGATGCACTTCTTTTTCCATCTGCTGCGGAAGGTTTTGGTCTTCCGGTTGTTGAAGCGATGGCTTCAGGTTGTCCAGTTCTTGTGAATGATTTAGGTGCTCAAAATGAACATCCACCCGACTCATGTATTTTACCACCGTTTGATATTTCATCATGGAAAAATGCAATTATGAAAATAAATACTGAGAGAATTTCTCAAAGTTCCGATCACAGACCTCCGAGAGAAGACTTGATCCTTGCAGCATCTCTTTACTCTGCTAAACAAGTCTCAAATCTTCACGCTCAGGCGTATTCAAAAGCATTAGAATTGAAGAAATAAAACATTTTTTTTCTGTCACACTCTATAACATATGGTTATATTCCCATTGGGAGCCCGCTGAGATATATGCTGCTACAAGTAGACGATCTTCGCAAAGGNTTTGGGTCTGGTCGGCGTCGAATTGAGGTTTTGAAAGGAATTGACCTCCAGATAGAGCAAGGAGAACTAGTAGCTCTCATGGGCCCTTCAGGTTGTGGAAAATCTACTCTTCTCAATATTATAGGAGGTCTGCTTGCTGGAGATTCAGGTTCAGTTCAACTTAATGAATTCAAATATGGTACTAGAAATCCTGCAGGAAACGTGAAGATTCGAAGACATGCAGTTGGCTGGATATTCCAAGATTTTCATCTCGTCGAACATCTCTCTGCATTGGATAATGTTGCGTTAGCTCTCGGCTTGTCAGGTGCCAGCGATTCTGAATCAAATGAAAGGGCAGCAGATGCATTGACTCGAGTTGGTCTCGGAGATAGACTTGATCATATTCCTGATCAACTCTCAGGGGGCCAAAGACAGAGAGTGGCGATAGCAAGAGCAGTTGCAGGCCGCCGCCCCCTTTTACTGGCTGATGAGCCCACCGGAAATTTAGACTCACGTTCTGGAGAAGGCATTCTAGAATTGTTTCATGACTTATGTCATGATTCAGAGAATCCAATATCCATTCTTATGGTAACTCACGATCCTGTTCTAGCTTCTAAGGCAGATAGAATGTTACTTCTAAACGATGGAGTAACTGCGGCATCAGATATTCGATCTGCTTGGGGTGACGAAATTATTGACTCAATTGAGGGTGATGAAGGAGGGGAAGAAGAATGAATGAGAAAACTCGATTACAGAGACTCAAACATGGGATTATGGATATTCCTTCTAATACCAGAATGGCTGCAGAATCTGCTTGGAGAGGTAGGGAACGTGGACTTGCAATTATTGCAGGTGTTTTCCTTGCGTCGTTAGTAATTACAACAGTACTTGCATACGGGAACGGGTTATCTCAAACATTCCTACAGGTTTCAATTGAAAATGATGTATATGATGCAAAGGTAGAGCAGCTATCTCCCCCTCCAGGTCCAGAAGGAGATTTTGCAAATAGCACATTCACCAATGATACGTCGTTGCTTGTTGAGGTGTGTGCAGAACTTTCTTTGAAGGAGGAAATCGCAGATTGTACTCTAACCTTTGGAAGACAAGCCATCAGACAGTCAGGTTCCTTCTTCAATATCGAAGCTTTTGATGCAGGATATCTTTCAATTGAGTCAGCCACTTCAAATAATTCGTTGTTGGAAAATGAGACATTTGATTTCCCTGAAGCAGATGCGAATGGTCCGCCAGTTTTCACCAAGAGAATGCTNCGTCTTCTCGGTCCGGGAGCCTTTGATGGAGAATTAGCAGAGCGACATAACAAACAGATGTTGAATGATATTCCTTGGCCATCCCATCAAGACATGATTGATAATCGAAGTATAATTTTACCAGCTAGTATTGCAGGACCTTTAGGAATTCAGGTCAACGACACAATCGATTCTCTTGAATTTGGTTATGTCCTGCAAACAGCAGTCGATCCTGAAAAGATAGACCGAAGTGAATGCCCTGGATTTGTTGAACGAACAGGCGGAGGGTTGCAACATTGTAGGTTAACGATAACAGTTGAGAATCTAAATGTCTCAGGAATTTACGAGGATTGGCAATTTGGAAATCCCACATTTGGTTTCAATCCTGTTTTTATGACTTGGTCGATACTAGATAATGAATCAATAACAACTTTGTTGGATTCTGACCACGGTTATCTCGGAATTGCAATTGACCGAAGTCTTTTACCGACATCTTCCACTTCTGACGCTGAAGATTGGTTAACCCGTCTTAGTCAGACCATCATGTATGGTGAAGGTTCTGTAAGCAGTGAACCGATGAATTACTCTGGCGGGATCCAATTATTTTGGTATGATACGATTTCAGGAACAATCACTTTCCTTGAGATATTCCTTGGGTTAATTCAGACGTTTGATTATATCCTTATGATTCCAATCATTATTCTCTCTCTCGCTATTCTTGTTTATGGATTGGTTCTATCTCTGGAGCAGAGACGTCGAGAAATTGCTATTCATAGAACCATTGGAGGCTCAGCAGGACAATTACAGAGTATGGTACTTCGTGAAGTACTCGTAATGAGTTCTGTTGCTTGGTTCCTTGGATTTATTTTCGCCTTACAAGCAGTCAGATTGGTTCTAGCAGCTGTTGGTTTCATGGAATTTGAAGAATTAGAATTTGATATTAGTGTGAAACTTGGATTAACATCTATCTTATTTACAGCAGTGTGTACTATCGGTGCGGCTCTGTTATTCGGGAATAGTAGAACTAAGGATTTCCTAGAGTTGGAAATTGATGAAGGAGTGAGAAANGTACCNACAAGAAAGAAGCCTAAAACTGCGATTCATGTAATTATGTTCTTNGTGGGATTAGTAGCAGTTCTTGAAGCNTGGGTAGANGATTCAACAGGAGAATCTGGATTCATTGAGAATTTCTTTATTGACGGATTAGTNGGNCTCTTTGGCCCCTTTTTGTTATGGATAGGAGGAGCGTTAATTTTNGGTAGAATCGCGTCATTTGGTCCTAGATTCTTTGCATTNGTCTTTGGATGGACTCCTNTATTGAAGGATATTCGTAGAGGTTTAAAGACCGGTGGAGGAGAAGCNATNGGACGTTTAGCAACTATCATGGTATTAACTCTCTCAATCGTTACCCTCGCCGCGGTCCAAGGTGCGACTGGAACTTTAGTAGACGAAAGAACTGCGGATGCCAATACGGGTTCTGTGCTNAGTGTACAATTTGATAACCCAATTAATTCAACTCAAGCTGATTTTATTGTGAATTCTGCTTCTGATGACATCGGTTTAGACATTAATGTTCGAAGTACNTCTGTCCCTTCNGTAACTGTATCTACAACAGACGGATCATCAACGATTGAAGCATGGGTAGTTCTCGATGGAAACGAAGACGTTCTTCTATGGACAGGACAGTCTATCCCCGGAGATGATATTCAACAGGTCATAGACGGTTGGAAAAACGGAGGATTTACCGCTGGCGAATCTGCAAGTTTCAAACTCCGCCTACCTGATACTGTTAGAAACGGCTTAGGAGATACCTTTGAACCAAGTTTTGAAGACAAGAATACTTCAGAACAAGTTGGGTTTATTTCTACCAGTGCAAGATTGAATATTTCTTCTCCAGATATTGATGATTTCATGTCTGAAGAAGCATTAGCACCTATCTTCGAAGAATATCCATGGAGAGGAGACATGAGTCTTCTTGACTTGACTGGAGCGGATCTCTCTGAGCGAGATCTTCGTAGGACCAATTTTTCGCAATCAATCCTTTCAGGTGCCGATTTTAGTGGTTCTGACTTGCAGAGGTCAGTTTTCTTTTATACAGGATTCAATGGAGCGAATTTAAGCCAAACTGATCTAACTGAAACAATCATGATTGCTCCAGATTTTGGATTTGGAAACCCTCTCACTGGAGTTAATTTCAGTGGCGCAGACCTGACTGGAATGTTTGGAATTGCTAACCTTTCTGGAATGGAACTTGGAGACGCCATCTGCCCAGATGGTTCACTAGCAAATGTAACTGGTTGTGAATCGGGACTTCTAATGATGCCTCCTGAACAGGTAATGGATATTCTATCAGAACAAACCACTATCTCTATTGAACAGTCAGAATTTAATGTTCAACTCAATCATCTTGGGCGTCATCGATATCTTCCAGGATTACCATCTGCAGAGGCAGAAGATAAGCTAATTATTGGAGAATCAACATACAGAACTCTCACAGATATGGAATCAAATGCAACAATCACCTCAACTCAATGGTATTTCTGGGTGGGGTCTGGAAATGAACATCTTGCTGATTCTGATGAAGATGCTCTAACAAATCTAAGAGTTCAAATCGAATCAAATGATTCAGTAACTGGTGTATCTGATTTGACTAGTGCTCGAGAAGCCGTAGAAAGAAATGGTGGATTGATATTTGGAACACCAGGATTACTCAGCCTTCAATTCGTCGTTGCAGCGATTGGATCAGTTGCATCTGCATTCGTATTTCTGTCTCTTGTCCTTTCTCAGAGAAAGAAAGAGATGGCAATATTACAAGCCATAGGTGCAAGTCCGAGACAAGTCATGCGTCTGGTTTTATTTGAGATACTTGCAATTGTAATTGCTAGTATGTTGTTAGGTCTAGTATTAGGAGCAGGTGTNGCTCAATCATTCAATGGATTCTTCTCGATATTTGGCTTTATTTTCCAGATATTCGGTGGCGCATCAACAGTTATTGAACGGGAATTAATCTGGCCTTGGATTGATTTGGTAATGGTTAGTATTGCAGTCTTAGTTGCAGTAATACTAGCCTTGACGTTGACCACTGCGAGGGCGTTGAGATCGGATCTAGCGATTGTTCTGAAGGGGGAGTGAATATGAAAGAGAGAGAACCAACTGATGAAACTCCGGTTTTGGAGGCAAAAAATCTGTATCACGTCTATACTTCAAATGAAGAAGATGGGAACGTTGTTGCTCTTCGAGGCCTTTCAGTTTCGATTAAATCCGGAGAAGCGGTTGCGGTTGTAGGTCCATCAGGAAGTGGGAAGTCAACTTTGTTGAAGGCATTAGGTGGACTGATGAAGCCTAGTGCAGGTTCAGTTTATCTTAACGGACAAAATATGACCCGAATCACAGGGTCAGATTTAGTTCGTCTTAGACAGGAAACAGTCTCTTTCATCTTCCAAGAAGGAAATTTATTGCCAGATCTAAATGCATTGGATAATATTGCTCAACCATTGAGGCATTCTGGAGTCCGTGGAAAAGAAGCTAGGAAAAGAGCCATGGAAATGTTGGAATCTCTAGGAATTGCAGACAGAGCATACTCATTACCTCCTACTTTGTCTGGAGGAGAAGCCCAGAGAGTGGCGATAGGTAGAGCGTTAATCACTAATCCAAAAGTCATTCTTGCTGATGAACCTACAGGAGCTTTAGATCCAATTACGGGAAGGAGGATTATCGAATTATTCCGTGAATTGAATGAAGAATCAGGTGTCGCATTTTTGATTGTAACACATAGTAGAGAGATTTCCTCATTTGCTAATCGGGCATTAGAACTACGTGATGGGCGCTTTGTAGCTCAACACGGAAACGATGTTGATGACTTAGATCTTGCTGCAACCAGAGAGTTATTGATTGATGATACAGGNACTCTTTCNATGCCNCCAGATATGCTNGCAACACTAGGGGGACCTGGACGATTTGAGATACTAGACATCGAGCGCGACTCCATTAGAATGGAGCGAGTTGATGAAGAAAAATTACAGATAGATGAAGGA